>JAJZJF010000091.1 GCA_021810245.1 bacterium | reverse complement strand
GATAAAACCCGCGCGGTCATGATCGCGCACACCTTGGGAAATCCCTTTAATCTAGACGCCGTCAAGTCTTTCGCGGATAAGCACAATCTCTGGCTCATTGAAGATTCCTGCGACGCCCTGGGTTCGACTTATAAAGGAAAGACCGTCGGCAGTTTTGGGGATTTGGCGACTTATTCTTTTTATCCGGCGCATCACATCACCATGGGGGAAGGCGGAGCGGTTGTGACCGACAACGCGCGACTGGTGACCCAGCTTGAGTCCTTTCGCGATTGGGGGCGGGATTGTTGGTGCGCTCCGGGCAAGGACAACACCTGCGGGAAACGCTTTGATTGGAAACTCGGAGAGCTTCCCTGCGGCTACGATCATAAATACACCTATACCAATATCGGCTATAACCTCAAGGCGACCGATATGCAGGCGGCCATCGGGTTTTCTCAATTGGATAAACTCGATTCTTTCATCACCGCCCGGCGGCGCAATTTCAAACTTTTAAAAGAAGGTCTTTCCCGTTTTGAAGAGTTTTTGATTCTCCCGCAAGCGACGGCGGGTTCCGATCCCGCGTGGTTTGGATTTCCGATCACGGTGAAAGAAAACGCGCCGTTTTCGCGCGAAAAACTGACGCGCTTTTTGGAAGATCGTAAAATCGCGACCCGTCTTCTCTTTGCCGGCAATATCGTTCGCCAGCCGTATTTTAAGGGCGTTCCGCATCGGGTGGTGGGAGATTTAACCAATACCGACCTTGTGATGAACCGAACTTTCTGGATCGGGGTCTATCCGGGAATTACGCCCGAGATGATCGGCTATGTGCTTGAACAGTTCTCGGGATTCTTTGAGAGCCTTTGACGAAACCGCCGCGGCTCTGAAATTGAATTGAGAAGCAAAATTTAACATGTAATTTTTTGCTTTTAGGCAAAAAATTACATGTCCTATTTTCATGTTAAAGATAAAGGAGCGCTACCTGACCGCCCCGATCATCGAGGATATTGAAAAGAAGATGGTCTTTATTGGCGGCCCGCGGCAGATTGGCAAGACGACCTTGGCCACAACCCTCGTTGGAGCGCGCTTTAAAGAGACCGCCTACTTTAACTGGGACAACAAGCGGCAGCGCCAGCAACTGATGGCGTCTGAGTGGCCGGGAAGCGCCGAGCTTATCATCCTAGATGAACTTCATAAGTTTAAGGGTTGGAAAAGGTTTGTTAAGGGTCAGTACGATACGCTCAAAGACAAGTTTAAATTCTTGATTACCGGAAGCGCGCGTTTGGATATTTATCGCAAGGGCGGAGACTCCCTTCAGGGCCGTTATCATTATTATCGATTGCATCCCTTTACTCTTGCCGAGATGCACGGCCGCAAGACGAAGATTGAGCCTTTCAAGGAAATCCAGATTGCCGCGATGCGGTCGGGAAACGAGCTTGATATCTTAGAGAAATTCGGCGGCTTTCCGGAACCGCTGATGTCTCAAGATGAGCGAACATTGCGCAGATGGCACAACGAACGCAATGAGAGGCTCTTCCGGGAGGATATCCGCGACACCGAAATGATTCTCGATATTGGCCGGATGAAGTTGTTGGGAGACATGCTGCCGAGCAAGGTTGGCGCGCTACTTTCGGTTAACGCCATCCGCGAAGACCTGGAGCTCAGTCACCGCGCGGCGTCTCGCTGGCTGGATATCCTGGAATCGTTCTACTACCACTTTCGGATATATCCTTATGCGCGAGGTCCCTTCCGTTCGCTGAAGAAAGAGCCCAAGCTTTATCTTTGGGACTGGTCTGAGTTGGAAAAAGAATCGGCGCGTTTTGAGAACCTCATCGCTTCCCGCCTGCTCAAACTCGTTCATTGGCTTGAGGACAGAGAAGGCTATGAGGCCAAGCTTTACTTCCTGCGGGATGCCGCCAAGAGGGAGGTGGATTTTTTGGTGGCGGTCAATGAAAAGCCTTGGTTCGCGGTCGAAGCTAAGACCCAGGATGAGCAAGCGTCCTCTAGCATCAGGTATTTCAAGGAAAGACTGAGAATTCCATTTTGTTATCAGGTCATCAAGAAGAAAGGGGTCGACAAGCTGGTCGACGGCGTGAGAGTTATTTCGGCGGACACGCTGCTTGCGGCATTGTTATGAGTCGCCCGTTTCCAATCCCCGCTCTCGCGTTTAATGCTATATTTTTATGAAGCCATGAGCGGAATATGTTGCGGCGTTGAGTCGGGAATTACGCCCGAGATGATGGGCTATGGGTTTGAACAGTTCTCGGGATTCTTTGAGAGCCTTTGACGAAGTCGCCGCGGCTCTGAAATTGAATTGAAACAACCGGTTTCAATTATCATGTATAATTGAAACTATGACTTTCAATCGTATTTTGGCTCCGAAGATTGAAACCTCCTTGAGATCGGGGCGCTCCGTGATCCTGTTTGGTCCCCGATAAACGGGGAAAACAACCTTAATTAAGTCCGTTTGCGCCAAGATGGGGCGCTGGATGGAATATCCCTTGCAGCTTCCATCCGTGCGCGCTAAAATCGAGGCTGACCCGGAAAGTCTTCGGCGGGAAATTGAGGCTGCGGCCAGCCGCGGCCGCCCCGTGGCCTTTATCGACGAAATTCAAAAAGTTCCCGCCATCATGGATGTTTTGCAGTATCTTCTGGATGAAAAAAAAGCGGTTTTGATCGCCACGGGTTCTTCAGCGCGGAAGATGCGGCAAACCCAAGCCAATTGGCTGCCCGGCCGCGTCATTATCGAGCGTCTTCATCCATTGACTTGGAAAGAAAGCGGTCTTATTGCCGCAGATGACCCCAACGGGACCGCGCTCAAAGAGAGGCTTCTTTTTGGCGGACTTCCAGGAATATTATCCGAAAAGGCGGAGTTGCGGGCCGAAAGTCTCAGATCCTACTCGGATTTATATCTTGAAGAAGAAATTAGAAGGGAGGCGGTCGTTCGGAGTTTGCCGCCCTTCGCGAAGTTTTTGCGTCTTGCCGCTCTTGAATCCGGAACAAGTCCCAACTTCAGCAAAATGGCCGGCGAAGTGGGCGTGAGTCACACCTCGATTCGGGATTATTTCCAGATCTTAGAGGACAGTCTGATCATCCACCGCTTGGAGGCGTTTGGAAAAAGCCGTTCTAATATCGTTCACAAATCTAAATATTATTTCTTCGATCTTGGCGTGCGAAACGCCGCGTCCGGAGTTGGGCATGACCCAGGTCTTCTGGTTCTTCAAATGGGGCTTTTATTCGAACAGATGATCATGCTTGAGGCCGTGGCCGTGTCAAAAGATTGCCGATTGTCTTATTGGCGGAACAAGAAAGGAGAGGAAGTCGACCTGGTTGTCGAAAAGTCCGCCAAGCGCCTCGCTCTTGAAATCAAGGCCACCAGTCGGCCACGGGAAGCGGATTTTGCGGGGCTTTTCTCGTTTAAAAAAGATGAAAAATGTGACGCGGCTTATCTGGTCTGCCAAGTAGAAAAGCCTCAGAAATTCCCGCACGGAACGGCCGTTCCGTGGCGCATGCTGGGCGAGGTCTTGGGATATTCTTGAGATTTAAGGGGCGTGCGTCGCCAAAAAAGCTGTTGAAACAACTCCCCGCTCTCGCGTTTAATGCTATATTTTTATGAAGCCATGAGTGGAATATGTTCCGGCGTTTATCCGGAAATTGCGCCTGAGATGATTGGCTATGTCGCCTCAATTTTCGGAGATTTTTTAAAGAGTGTCTAGTCCCACTGTTTTACTGACCGGAGCCACTGGATTTTTGGGGTCTAATGTTGCGAGAGCGTTGGTAGACAAGAAGTTCAATATCATCGCCTTGTGCCGACAATCTTCCCGCCTCTCTCGCCTTTCTTCGGTCGCTGATAAAATTAAGTTTTTCCGTTTGGAAGAAACTGATTTACAATCTCTGTTTAAGGAAAATTCCATAGACGCCGTCATTCATTGCGCTACTGATTATGGGAGACAAGAAACCTTGCCTTCAACGGTAATTGAGGCCAACCTGGTTTTACCCCTTAAACTTCTGCAGTTCGGGGCTGAACGCGAAATTTCTTATTTTATTAATACGGATACCATTTTGGATAAGGGCGTCAACTATTATTCCTTATCTAAAAATCAGTTCAAGGATTGGCTAAAAACCTATTCATTACAGATGACATGTATTAACGTCGCTTTGGAGCATTTTTACGGCCCGGGAGATGACGAGTCAAAATTCGTGACCTGGCTTATCCGTTCTCTTTTAAATAATGAAAAAAAAATTCCATTGACCCAGGGGATCCAGAAGAGAGATTTTATTTATATCGACGATGCCGTAGAGGCCTTTATGCGTATTATTGAGCGTGGATCAAGGCATGAAAAAGGATTTTTTTCTTATGAAATCGCTTCCGGCCAAGCTGTTACGATAAGGGATTTCGTTGAGGAAGCCAAAAAAATAACCGCTAACACGACTACATCTTTAGATTTTGGCGTCTTGCCTTATCGGGAGAATGAGGTGATGGATTCGCGGGTAGATTTAAGCGCGATTAAAAATTTAGGCTGGAGCTCGCGCACGAGTCTCAAAGAAGGGCTGAGGTTAACCGTTGCGTTTGAAAGGAGTAAAATTAAAGGATGAAATTTCTAATCACTGGCGGTTGCGGGTTTTTAGGGTCCAATATTGCGGCGGAAATTATAAAGAGGGGCGAAGAGCTCTTTCTGTTTGACAATTTATATAGAAGTGGATCGGAAAAGAATTTGGAATGGCTGAAAGCGCGGGGGCGCTTGACCTATATTCATGGAGATATCCGCAACGAAGGCGATGTGTCGCGCGCGGTTGAGACCGCTTCTCCCGATGTCGTTTTCCATTTAGCCGGCCAGGTCGCAATGACGACCTCAATACAGAATCCTCGGCTAGATTTTGAGGTCAATGCCTTGGGAACTCTCAATCTTCTTGAAGCCGTGAGAAAACACGCGCCTAAAGCCGCGGTGATCTACTCATCGACGAATAAAGTGTATGGCGATATCGAATGGGCCAAATACGCTGAAAATGAAACGCGCTACGCCGCGGCGGATTATCCCCATGGTTTTGGGGAAAATATCCCGTTAGATTTCCATTCGCCATATGGCTGCTCTAAAGGAGCGGCGGATCAATATATGCTTGATTTTCACCGGATTTACGGGCTTAGAACCGCCGTTTTTCGCCATTCATCCATGTATGGTGGGCGCCAATTTTCTACTTTTGACCAAGGCTGGATCGGGTGGTTTGTGCAGAAAGGGGTAGAGGCCCAAGCGAAAATTTCGAGAGAACCCATCACCATTTCTGGAACGGGAAAACAGGTCCGCGACGTCCTTTACGCCGATGACATGGTGAGTCTCTATATCATGGCCGCCGAGAAAATTAATCTTATCCAAGGCCAAGCCTTCAACGTGGGGGGTGGCATGGAGAACTCTCTTTCCCTGATAGAGCTCTTTTCACTTTTGGAAGAAGAATTGAAAATTAAATTGCCCTATAAGAAACTGCCTCCTCGGGAGAGTGACCAAAAGGTCTTTGTGGCCGACATTTCAAAAATTAATCGTTTGACGGGCTGGTCGCCTCAAGTAGACAAAATATCCGGCATAAGGCGCATGATTGGCTGGGCGCGCGAGATATCTCATGACTGAGACTCCGGAGCTTTCCATTTGCATCCCCACTTATAACCGAGCCCGCTATATCCCAACGACTTTAAAAAGCGTGATATCGCAGCATGAAGAGAATTGGCAAGGAAAAGTTGAAATCTGCGTTAGCGACAATGCCTCAACAGATGACACGCAAATAATCGTGTCTCAAATCGCGGAAAAAAGTCCCATTCCAATCGTTTATTCTCGCAATGAAACCAACATTGGCGCCGACCGGAATTATCTAAAGGTGATTTCCATCGCGCATGGCCGCTATTGCTGGTTTTTGGGCAGCGATGACATCATCGAGCCCGGCGGAATTTCTCAGGTTTTAGGAATTCTTGAAAGAGAAAAAAATCTCTCCGGCATCAGCGTAAAACGAAACGCTTATTCCCTTGATTTAAGTCATCGGATATTAGACGGTTCTATACCTAGTCAAAGCCGCTTGTATCAAGATTCAGAAACCGCTTTTCGCGCTTTAGTTTTTTATTTTGGCTATATTTCCGCGCAAATTATAGATAAGAATTTGTGGGATGGCGTTGTTGCGGAATTTCCGATTCAAAATTATTTGAATGCATATGTCCATATCTACATTATTGGTCAAATGTTGCGCAAAAATTCGCGTTGGATGTATTGGGCGACTCCATTGGTGGGTTGGAGAAGCGGGAATGATTCGTTTCTGTCGGAAATGGGAAGATTCCGGCGTTTGGAAATAGATGTTGTGGGATATCGGGACATCGCCCTGGGCGTCTTTGGGCGGGGGCCAATGTATCATTATGTTATGGCTCTAGTTGGTTCCCGTCATGTGTTTTATCACTTAACGACGGCGCGTTCGGAAAATGTGAGCGCGGGGTTTTTTGTGAAAGCCTTGGGTCTTTGCCTTAAAAATTACTGGCGCTATCCCGCTTTTTGGTTTAAAACCTTTCCGCTTTTTCTGATGCCTTCCTCGGTCTATAAATCTTTTCGCTGGATCTATCGCCGAACTTGGAAAAAGCGCCTGATCAAAGAGCAAGGCCTTCGCGCGTGAAAATGGGCTTGTGGACCGTTGAGCGGTTCCCTTTCTTAAAATTTTAATCTAGTTTTGAATAAAAGTCTTGACTATTCGTAAAATATGTGAATAATAGTTATATGAAACGGTATATTTACAACAATATCGTTGAAGATCTGCTAAACAAAATGGTTTTTGTGACTGGCCCGCGCCAGGTAGGCAAAACCTACCTCGCGAAAGATTTGCGGCGCGAGTTCAAGGAATCGGTCTACCTCAATAACGATGACATCTCGGATATTCAAA
>JAJZJF010000090.1 GCA_021810245.1 bacterium | reverse complement strand
CAGCCAAGCTCATTGAAATGGCGGCGCAGATTGGAAACGTTGCCTGGTGCATTTATCATATGAGCCGCAGCGTTTCTGAAGAGGAACTAAGCCGAATGGTCGGCTTTTTCGCCGAAATTCGTCGGGCAGAATGCAAGAAATTGGTTTTTCCGGGCGATAAAATCGCCTGTTTTGCCTCTTTTGGCGAAGAGGGTTATTTCCGCTCCAACAAACTCCTCAGCGAGGTTCAAATGCAATTCGACGGCGGGTCTCAAGACGGAGAAGACGTCTTTGAGGGCCTTTTGTCCGGCATGTGGGTCCTCCGAACGGAGTAGGGTTTAATCAATGAGCGAAGGCGCTTTTGAGGTTGCCGACGGCCCGCGTTCCTTGATTTTGAGTCAAGTCCAAAACGGCGTCTTTGTCCGCATGGCGGTTTTGTCTCTGCTCGATCAAGGGCGGGGCAGGAATGCCGCCCAAGCCGGTCAAGGAAGCGCGAAGTAGTTCTGCCGTAATAAATAGGAACTTTACATATACATGTATAAAAGAATTCAACCTTTATTTTTAACGGGCCATCACCGCGCGTAAAAAATGTCCGGGAGGGTTGCTAGAATAGGCAAGCGTAGGGAATTTTGAATAGTTAATGAATTCACAAGGAAAGAATCTTTCGATCTATTCGAGATATCTGCAAAAAGCAGAAAGGGGCTCACCGAGGTGAGCCCCTAGGTCGGCCTTACGGCCGTTGCCTGCGGACAAAAGTCCTTACTGAGACTTGCAGGACAATCTCCGATTAGGTACAAGGGTATTATATGGACAAGGAGCAACGCATGTCAACAATTAATGAAGATTTATGTTTAGGCCTGGATATTGGGACTAATTCCATCGGGTGGGCCTTGCTGGATGAAAAAGCCAATAAAATCATGGCATTAGGCTCGCGTATTTTTGAAGCTGGCACAATGGCAGTCGGGAAAGAGGATGACTCATCAGCGATTTCTGCAGGCCGAGATAAGGCCCGAAACGCAGTTAGACGGGAAAAACGAATGGCTCGCCGACAACTGGAGCGTCGCGCGATGCGCCTTCGAACAACATTCTTGAGGCTCCAAAAACTGGGGCTTTTACCAGGCCCGGTTGCTGACGATTCGGGGAACCGTCACCGCATTTTAAATGAGCTAGACGCAGCTCTTGTTAAAACGCATATTCCACAAAATGATCTACGTCAAGCCCATCTCCTGCCTTATTTATTGCGAGCTAAAGCGTTGGATGAGAAATTGGAGCCACATGCATTAGGGCGCGCCCTTTATCATTTAGCTCAGAGGCGAGGTTTTTTAAGTAATCGGCGTTCTCAACCAAAAGAAAACGAGAAACCGGGAGAAATTAAACAGGCTATAGAGACCCTGAACGGTGAAATCAAATCCAATGGAGTCCGAACTCTAGGCGAATATTTTTCGCGGCTTGATCCTGAAAAGGCCAGAATCCGTTCCCGATGGACATCGCGGCAGATGTATTTGGATGAATTTGAAGCCATCTGGACTGCGCAAGAGAAATATCATGCGGACTTGTTGACTGACGTGGCGAAAAAATTAATCCACGCGGCCATATTCACGCAGCGTCCGCTTAAAAGCCAAAAAAACAAAATTGGGTTTTGCGAATTAGAAAAAGGGCATCGCCGCGCGCCCTGGGCCTGCATTGAAGCCCAGCAATTTAGAATGCTTCAACGCGTCAATGATCTGCGTATTATTTCTGAGGAAGGCGAAATTGAATTGAGTCCGGAGGAACGGCAAAAATTAATTGCGGCTTTGGAGTCACAGGGTGATCTGAAATTTTCGCAAATTAAAAAAGAACTAAGCCTATCAAAGACCACGCATTTTAATCTGCAAAATGGCGGTGAAGAAAAAATTCCAGGTAATCGTTTGACATCGAAAATTAAAAAAATTTTTGGACAGAAATGGGATGAACTTTCTTCTCAAGACAAAAACCAGATAGTCATAGACTTATGGAGCATCCAAAGCGATGAAGCGTTGGCCAAACGCGCTCAAAAACGCTGGGGACTAAACGAAGGGCAAGCGCGGGAATTTGCGAGGATTAGTCTTGAGGATGGATATTGCGCCCTTTCTAAAAAAGCCATCTCCAAAATTCTTCCACTCTTGGAAAAAGGGAAGTCCTATATGGAGGCTCGTAAGGAAGTTTATCCTGGAACATCCATGACGCAACCCCCTGTTGAAACTCTCCCCGCGATTTCTCCGAGTTGGTTCAAGTCTGGAGCCAAGACAGCTACATTTCGAAACCCAATTGTTGAGCGTTCCTTGACCCAAATGCGCAAGGTCGTCAACGCGCTTATTCGAACTTACGGAAAACCGGGAGTTATCCGCGTAGAATTGGCGCGTGATTTGAAAAAACCACGTAAACTGAGAGAGAAGATATCCAGAGACAGTAGAAGCCGGGAGAAAGAACGTGCGGAGATGGCTGAAAAACTTCTTAAAGAAGCGGGAATCTCAAATCCTAAACGTTCAGATATTGAAAAAGCTTTGCTGGCCGAAGAATGCGGAAGACTGTGCCCCTACACGGGAAAACCTATTAGCTGGAATGACCTTTTTGGTCCGGAACCTCAATTTGATATTGAACACATCATTCCATTTCATCGGAGCTTGGATGATTCTTTCATGAATAAAACATTGTGTCACCACGAAGAAAATAGAAATATAAAAAAAGGGAAAACGCCCTTTGAAGCCTATTCACAAAATCCAGACCAATGGGCGGCAATCCTCGCGCGGGTTAAAAATTTCAACAAGAATCCTAAGCATCGCGCAACTCAGGAAAAGCTCCGCCGCTTTAAAATGGAGCCTCAGGAAGTTCAAGAAATGTTTGCGGGTTTTGACAGTCGACAGCTCAATGATACGCGCTACGCTTCTAGCGAAGCGGCCCGCTATTTGGGGCGTCTTTATGGATGCCGCGAAGATCAGCCCGGAGTTGACGCATCCGGGAAAAGACGCGTTCAATCTAGTGCAGGACAAATTACGGCTTGGCTTCGCGATGAGTGGGATATGAACAAAATTCTAAATGACGGCGGTACGAAAACGCGAGAGGATCACCGTCACCATGCGGTGGATGCCATTGTAACTGCGCTCGTTAAGCCTGGAACCGTTCGCGCTTTAAGCGAGGCCGCCTCGCGCGCGCAGGCCGCGCGGCGTAGACGTTTTGGCGCTCTGGAAAAACCATGGCCGACTTTGACTGAAGATGCGCGGGATGCTGTTTCAAAAATCGTGGTTTCTCATGCTGTTTCTCATAAGGTAAGTGGCGCGTTTCATGATGAGACGTTTTATAGTCAGATTCCCAACAAAAATGGGGAAACTCGTGTCCATGTAAAAAAACGCCTTGAAAACATGACCACAGCCGATGTTGAAAAGATCGTGGATAATGCGGTGCGAAAAGCTGTTGAGGAAAAACTCAAGGAATTGGGTGAAAGCAATCCGTCAAAAGCTTTCCCAAATTCCTCTGATCTCTCCCGGTTCCCATCTTTAAAAACAAAAGATGGTCGTTCCATCCCAATTCTTGGCGCTAGGATTCGCGTTTCTGGAACAGTTATGCCAATTGGAAACGGGTTTCGACGCCGATATGTGATGACCGCCGGAAATCATCATTTGGAGGTTTTTGAGACAAAAGATAAAAAATGGAATGGCAAAATAGTCACTTTGCTTGAAGCGGCGGATCGCTTGCGCAAAAAAACAGAAATAATCCAGCGCGATCACGGCGAAGGAACAAAATTTTTGTTTACTTTGGCCAATGGAGATATCATCGAATGTGAGGAAAAAGAAAATAAAAAGGAATTGTTTAGGATAAGAACGATCCTTATGACTAAACCCCATGGTGGAACGCCTCGCGTTGAATTTGTTCATCTAAATGATGCTCGTGAAACAAAAAAAATTAAGCAAGACAAGGCGTGGTTTCCAAGAATTCTTGATCGCTTAAGAGAATTTAATTGTCGCAAAGTTCAGATTAATCCTTTGGGCCTGATTTCTTCGTCCCATGAATAACCGCATCCTGGATCTTTCGGAAATTCCTGTCCGGCTCAATGTCGATAATGCCTGTTTGATGGTTACGCCTCAGGATGCTCAACCTTCACGCATCCCATTGTCAGACATTGCGGCGGTTATTTCTTCCCATCCACAAAATTCTTATTCTCACTCAGCTCTTTCTGCCTTGGCCTCCGTAGGTTCTATTTTTGTCGCCTGTGACGAGAAACATTTACCCGTGGGAATGATGGTTCCAATTCATGGACATTTTACTGCAGGAGAAAGAATGGTTCGCCAATCTGAAGCGCCACTTCCAATTAAAAAACGAGCTTGGCAAGCTATTATCAAGGCCAAGATACTGTCTCAGGCAAGGCTTTTGAAAAAAATTGGACGACCAGAACCTGGGCTTGAGCTATTAGCCTCTCGAGTCCGTTCAGGTGATCCGGAGAATATTGAGGCCGCAGCTTCACGGCGTTATTGGACGGCTCTCTTTGGGAATTCATTTCGCCGTGATCGAGAGGCCCCGGACATTAATCGCCATCTAAATTATGGTTACGCTGTTTTACGAGCCATTACCGCGCGCGCTATTTGCGCTGTGGGCCTCCATCCAGGCTTGGGCTTACATCATCACAATCGCTATGACCCATTGGCTTTGGCGAGTGATTTGATGGAACCATTCCGTTCAATTGTGGATGAGGAAGCAGTTTTAATCAGTGATAGATATGGCATAATGTCCGAATTTAATCGCGAATGCAAAATGGGAATTCTTTCTTCTTTAACCAGCCGTTTTTCTAATACTCAAGAAGCGCGAACGCTCTTTGATTGGATGGAACGAATGAGTTCTTCTCTTGTTGCGGTCTATGCTAAAGAAAAAACAGACATCAGTATCCCGGAGCTTGTCGAACGGCAATCTTGAAGAAATCGCCTCAAAATATCAATCTGTGTGGATCTTTGCGCTTTTTGATTTGCCCGTGAATACAAGGCAATCACGCCGACAGTACGCGCAGTTTAGGAAAGCTTTGATCAAAGAAGGATTTTCAATGCTTCAATACTCCGTGTATGCCAGATATTGTCCATCCGAGGAAGCAAGCACTGCGCATCGCAATCATGTCCATGCTGTTTTGCCTCCTGATGGCCAAGTCCGTCTATTATCAGTAACAGATGCACAATTCGGGAAGATGGAAGTCTTCTTTGGAAAAAAACGGGAGAAAGTTGAAGATGCGCCGCTCCAACTCATGCTTTTTTAAAAATCGAGGAATTAAAAACCTCCTGGAAAAGTAAGCATTTTCAGGAGGTCTATTGTACCTAATCGGCGATTGTCTGCAGGCCCCAGCAAGACGGATGGTGGCATTGCAGTTTTGAGGATTGTACCTAATCGGCGATTGTCTGCAGGCCCCAGCACCGGAATCATACACAAAAAGCATACATTATTGTACCTAATCGGCGATTGTCTGCAGGCCCCAGCAGCGGATGCTGAAGGAGGAATAAAATGAAAATTGTACCTAATCGGCGATTGTCTGCAGGCCCCAGCCTTGCAAGTGTGCAGTCCCAGCACCAGCAATATTGTACCTAATCGGCGATTGTCTGCAGGCCCCAGCTGTTCGGCTTCTAATGCGCTCGCTAATAATATTGTACCTAATCGGCGATTGTCTGCAGGCCCCAGCTAGACTTGAAGTATTTGCCTTTGTCTAGGATTGTACCTAATCGGCGATTGTCTGCAGGCCCCAGCGTTTGATATATGAATTTCTAACATTCACTATTGTACCTAATCGGCGATTGTCTGCAGGCCCCAGCGTAGAGCGGAATTGCTTGCTGAACTGGAAATTGTACCTAATCGGCGATTGTCTGCAGGCCCCAGCTCGACGGAGAGTAGCCATTTAAAAATCGTTATTGTACCTAATCGGCGATTGTCTGCAGGCCCCAGCCGAATCCCAAGCTGGAATTGATAGGAAGATCATTGTACCTAATCGGCGATTGTCTGCAGGCCCCAGCGGTCATGAGTTTCTTCTCTAATTCCTTTTTATTGTACCTAATCGGCGATTGTCTGCAGGCCCCAGCCCTCTCGTTATTCACCGATGGTTGGCGAATATTGTACCTAATCGGCGATTGTCTGCAGGCCCCAGCGGCTTTGAGGGGGGATAAGTAGATTAACTATTGTACCTAATCGGCGATTGTCTGCAGGCCCCAGCAAAGACCCGATGGTCGTTTGCAAATTCTTTGAATTGTACCTAATCGGCGATTGTCTGCAGGCCCCAGCCGTAATAGACGGGAACGGGAAATCATTAAAATTGTACCTAATCGGCGATTGTCTGCAGGCCCCAGCTCGGTTACCGGATTAAGTCCAGGTCCGGTAAATTGTACCTAATCGGCGATTGTCTGCAGGCCCCAGCAGCCGTAACGGTCCTTGTCGATGGATTAAATTGTACCTAATCGGCGATTGTCTGCAAGCCCAGCCTACACCACGTAAGTTCAATATGCTATTGCAACACTTTGAAAAAGTGAAGACCTGCGGTAGGATAGGCAGGTATGAGGAAATACAAGCGTATAACGTTGCATGAACGAGAAAAGATTGCAGTTTGGAGAAGCGCTGGATTATCATATAGGGATATCGGCCATATGCTCGGACGACATGCCAGCAGTCTGTGCCGCGAAGTCAATCGCAATAGGCAGCCAAGTTGCTAGCCGAAGAAAGCCCATCAGCGAGCTCTTCTGCGTGAGAAAAAAGAGCACAGGCAGCGGCGACTTAAAGACCGAGCGATCAGAAATAAGACTGAAGGAATGTTGAAATTTCTTTACATTGCAAAATAGAATTGTAACTTCTAAAATGCATCTTAGTAAAAAGCCCGAAGGTTTATTTTAGAGGCTGTGGGCTTCTCCACTGTTTTTTGGGAGTTCGCGACGCGAAGACTTTGCCGGCCCATCCCGCGCGGAAGGGCTTGACGAAATCTTTTTTTCCTGCTACCATTTAACTGACCGGTTGGTTAATGAATGGTCTTTCGGATGGAGACTTCGTGGCGAGAAAAGCGGATCCAAAAACGCGGGAAAAAATTTTAGACGAGGCGGAGCATCTCATCCACCTCAGGGGATATCATCTGACTACGATGGAGGATATCGCCGGGCGCTGCAAGATGACCAAGGCGAACCTCTTTTACCACTTCCCATCGAAAGAAAATATCGGGCTTTCGGTTTTGGACGCGAAAATCGCCGAATATCAAAAACGCCGCGTTGAGCCCC
>JAJZJF010000010.1 GCA_021810245.1 bacterium | reverse complement strand
GCCCTAAGACCGTTGACATTCCATGACAAAATCTTCACTTCAAAAGGATACAAAATTGCCCCTTGACGAAATCACAATCGGGCGTTATACTGAAAATTAGGAAGCGAATATGAAAAGAAATGTCTCTAAGAAATCTCGCGGCGGGAAGGGAGAAAAACCTTTAGAACTCTCTCGCGATTGGCAGGACCTCCAGATGCAGTTCGATCATATGAATATGGATTGGGGGGCTCTTGCCGCTCAGGTAGACGTTTTAAAAGACTCAGACTCCTTTTCGCGCTAATTAGCGCCCGTCCCAACGACTCGGGGTAAAGCGCCCCGCCTGCCTAAGACTGTCCCAAGAATGTCCGCGCCCAATCGAAAGCGACAAATTGGCCCTTGCCCGAGCCTGCATCCAAGGCCCTTTCGCGCACGCGCCAGTTAAATTGTCCCACCACGGTTCAACCGTACTCTCAGCATTACTTCCGGACACATGGGAAAGAGGCGCAATACTGTCACAAAGATCAGCCACTTCAAACCCGGAAGCGGAATTCCAGGCCTGCGGATAAGAAGGGCTATTTCCTAGCGTCGGAAACGGATCAGTGACGGCTTCGACCGTCTCATGAGAGGAAACGGCGGAGACTTCTCTAAAACTGGCGGTACAATCGGGAATTACGCCATAAAAGATTGAATTGCCCGCCTGGGATTTAAAACCTTCATGGTATCCCAGAAGCGCTTTTTCCCCCCAGCAAGAGTGGCTTGAATCCGGCAATGAAACTTGAAAACCGGCCGGCAAGTAGATCATATAAAGGGTGTCGGCATCGGCTGGCGGCAAAGCCCCAGATGAAATTTGAAATTCTAATTCTTTTTGAATCATCTCATCGCTCAGATTGGTGTTCTGATTTTTGGGAGTAATCGTCGTTTCTCCAAGCAATCGCCCGCGCCCAATTGTCTGGCCCGTTCCCGCTCGTCCGTCAATCGCCGAAATATTGGTCGCGTATTGGGCCAACCCGTCCATATAGCCGCTATCTAGAATATTTTGATAAAAAGGCCCGATATTGAGTTGGATCTGAGAATCAACCCCAATTCCCCAAAAAACAACGAATACCTTCACATGGGAAATAACCGGACCGCCGTAATAATTAAGAGCCCTTTTGACATCTCCGGAAGAGCGGTAAGAAACTTTTTGAGCTAAGGCTTGAAAAGATTGTGGCGCCTGTGACTCATGTATCAGAAACTCGCCATAGGGAGCGGAAAAAGCAGCCAAAGGCGCGACAAGAGTTATGGACAAACATGCAAAAGCTAAAACGATATTTTTATTCATATCAGAAAGATATCTGTTTACGCTTCATCCCACATGGGCCTAAAGTCCTAGAAACGGATGAGCAAAGGGCCCAGTTTTTGGATCGTTGGAAAGCTTATTTGTTTTTTGCGCGCAAATCTTTGAGGCGCTGAGAGAGGCGTTTTTCATCCCCCTGTTCGCTGGGATGATAAAAGCGCTTTGGCTTGGGCAAGTATTCTTGAAAGACGTAATGGTCGGGATAATCATGCGGATATTGATATCCCACCCCGTGTCCGCGGGTCTTGGAATCCAAATTAGAATCCCGAAGAAAATCGGGAACCTCGCGATGCGGGCCTTTTTCCACTTCTTCAAGAGCCGCTTCCATCGCCAAGTAAGAGGCGTTCGATTTCGGGGCGCAAGCGATATAGGTCGCCGCTTGAGAGAGGATAATTCTGGCTTCCGGCATTCCCACTTTTTCAACGGCCTCAAACGCCGCGTTGGCAATAAGCAGCGCGCGAAAATCCGCGTTTCCGATATCTTCGGAGGCGCAAATCAAAAGTCTCCGGGCGATAAAACGCGGGTCTTCTCCGGCTTTAAGCATCTTGGCCATCCAATAAAGAGCGGCGTCCGGATCCGAACCCCGAAGAGATTTAATAAAAGCGGAAATATGATCGTAATGATCATCAGATTTTTTATCGTAGCGCAAAACGCGCTTTTGAAAACTCGTTTCGATTTCATTAAGCCCAATGACGCGCGCTCCGGAAGGCCCCGCTGGAGTCGAAAGAACAGCCCTTTCAAAGGCGTTAATCAGCTTGCGGGCGTCTCCCGAAGAAGCTCCAATCAAACGCTTTTGAGACTCTTCATCCATTGAAACTTTCAGCGCTTTTATTTCCGGATGTTCCAAGGCGGCGCGGAGAATTTTTTTTAGGTCATCTTCAGACAATGGCTTAAACTCAAAAACCGCCAAGCGCGACAAAAGGGCGGAATTGATATAAAAAGCGGGGTTTTCAGTTGTCAGCCCGATTAAAACGATATCCCCTTTTTCGGTTGCGGGCAAAAGAACGTCTTGCTGGGTTCGGTTAAAATGATGTATCTCATCGATGATTAAAAGAACTCTCTTATTCTGGAAAGACCGCATTTCCTTTCCCAAGTCCAGCGCTTTTTTTAAATCAGAAACTCCGGAGGAAACCGCATTTAGAAATGTCGTCTCCATGCCCAATTGACGGGCAATTAAGCGGGCCAAGGCGGTTTTCCCACAGCCCGGCGGGCCAAAGAAGACAGAAGAAGAAAATTTATTGTTTGAGATAATCTGAGAAAGAATCCTGGCGGGGCCCAACAGATGCCGCTGCCCAAAAAATTCTTCCAAAGTTTGGGGGGCCAAGCGCCAAGCCAAAGGAGAATCTAAATTTAAGTCTTGACGCCCAAACAACGCGTCAGTCTCAATCATCTAAAGCCAAGGCTCCCTGGAGAGACAAATGCATATGGTCAACTTTATTTTCAAGCGCTCGCGCTTCCGCGTCAATGGCCTCTTCTTTTTTAAAATTTTCTATCGCGAAAGACAAGGCCGCTAAGATGGCGATTTTAGAGCTGTCGGCGATGTGCGGATTTTCCTTAAAAATCTGTTCCATTCTCGTTTCGACCGTTCGGGCCAAGGCGTTTATTTCGATGGGCGTCAATCCCTCGATTCCAATGGTCAATTTTCGGCGAAAAATTTCAATGTCGATTTTTTCATTCATCGCGCCCCCTCGCCTATTTTATTTTGTCTAATTTGTGGATTATTTTTTCAAGCCGGTCCCGCAAGCGCCTCTGGATAACGGGATACCGCGACAATCGTTGAATCTGGGCCTTAAGGCGATCATTGTCTTCGAGCAAACCCTTATTGGCCTTGAGTAGTTTGTTATTGGTCGAACGCAAATCTTTAATGGCGCGACTGGCCTCTAAGACCAAGGCCTCAAGCCTTTTGATTTTTTCCGGGATAAGCACGCTAAGGCCTAAGACCTAAGGACAGCCCCGATCTTTTTAAAACTCTCAAGAATTTTAGCGATAGAGTTTTCCACTTCCTTATCTGTAATCGTCCGATCATTGAGGCCAAAAGTCATGCGCAGAGTCAGGCTCTTAAAGCCTTTTTCGATGTTTTCGCCGGAAAAAATATCGACGAGCTCGACTCTCTTTAATTCCGGGACCTTAGACTCTTCAATCGCACGCAAAACCGAGGAATAGGAAATTTCTTCCGCAAGGACAATTGAGATATCCCGCCACGCCAATGGAAATTCGCTCAAAGTTTTAAAAGAAGACGGGGACGGGGATTTCTTTAGAAGAGAAAGATTGAACTCAAAAATAAAGACTCCCTCGCGTTGTTGAGGAGAAATATTCCAGCGGGAAGCCAGACGCGGATGCAAAAGGCCGCACAGGCCGACAATCTCTCCCGCGGATTTAAACTCAACTGTTTTTTGGGGGTGAAACAACGCCTGAATTTGAGGCAAACCCAAGTCTAACGGAGAATAATCCAGGTCAAAACCCGAGAAAGAATCCACTAATGCGCCCAGAACCCCGTAGAAATCATTTTCCGCTGCCCGTTCCTGTTTCCAATAAATTTCCGGGAATTTCCCAGTAGCTATGCCAGACAGGAGCTGGTTTTCTCTTCCGTCATAAAAACCGCTTCCCTTTTCAAACAGACGGAAGGAAAAATTTCCGTGATTGAAATTATATTGGGCATTGCGTAAAAGCCCGGTTAAGAGAGTGGGGCGAAGAATCGTCATATCTTCTGAAAGAGGATTTTTTAAACGGACGCCTTTAATCATTTCGGCGCCGGAAAGCTCAAAATCAGCCAGAGAGGTAAAATCGTAATTATAAGCCTCAAAAAACCCGGTTTCTTTCAGGCGCTGGCTTAAAAAATCAACCAAGGCGGCGCTCTCGGTTTTGCGGGGCGGGGCAAAAGATATTTTCGGGTAGTGAACGGGAATTTTTTGATAGCCCAAAATCCGAGCCGCCTCTTCTGCCAGGTCCGCCCGAGATTCGATATCCAAACGATAAGAAGGCGCGGTCAGCGAAAAAAATCCTTCTTGGCCTTCTTTGAGTTTAAGGCTTCCGCCGTCACGGACAAGCCCGGAAAATACATCTTTAATATCGGCGGGTTTAAAATCAGAACCCAACATCTGATTAATCTGAGCGGCGGAAATCACAATCGCGGGATTTTGCTTAATGTTTTTTTGAGAGACCGCATCTGAAGCTTTTCCTCCGGCCAAAGACAGAATCATCTCCGCCGCTTTTAATGAGGCCTTTTCCGGAAGTTCGGGGTCTGTTCCCCGCTCAAAGCGATAAGAGGATTCCGATTTAAGCCTCAAAGCCTGGGTCGTCTTTCTAATTAAAGCCGCGTTAAATGAGGCGCTTTCCAAAAATACGCGTTTGGTTTTTGATAGGACCGCGGAAGAAAGCCCTCCCATCACGCCCGCGATAGCCTGCGGAGAATTTTTGTCGGCAATCACCAAAATATCGGAATTGAGATCGTATTTTTTGTCATCCAAGGCCACCAGGGATTCGCCCGCCAAAGCCCGACGGACGAAAATCTCCGTTCCCTCCAAAGCGTCGGCATCGAACACATGCAAAGGCTGCCCCAAGTCCATCAAAATATAGTTGGTGACATCCACCACATTATTGATGGATTTAATCCCGACCGAACCCAGGCGATCTACTAGCCAAGGCGGGCTGGGAGAAACCTTGAGATTTTCAAAAACCCGACCCACATAAACCGGGCAATCCTCTTTTGAAGCGACAGAGATTTTCCAATCCGGCACCCTCTGCGATGTTGGCTCTGAAATCTTAAAAGGTTTAAGGGGAATATTGAGAGACCAAGAAAGCTCCCGCGCCAACCCCAAATGAGACAAGCAATCGGGACGATTTGGGAGAACTGCCACATCCAGAATCTCGGTCTTTTCTCCCAAGGCCAAAGACATGTCTTTTCCCAGATCCAATTGTGGGTCCAAAATCAAAATTCCGCCGTTTTCAGATCCCAATCCCAATTCCTTGCCGGAACAAATCATTCCCGAGGATTCGACCCCACGGATCTTGGATCTAGAAATTTTCATCCCGCCGGGCAAATCGGCCCCAACTTTAGCCAAAGGCACTTTTTGGCCGACTGCGATATTTTTAGCTCCGCAGACAATCGTAAAATTCTCGCTTCCATCGGTAACCTGGCAAACGCTCAGGCGATCGGCATTGGGATGTTTTTCGATCTGAAGAATTTGGGCGGAAAAAACGCCCTTAAACTGCGGGCCTTTTCTTTCAATGGACTCTACCTCAAAACCTAAATTACCCAATTTCTCCGCCAATTCTTCGGCGGAAAAATTAAATTCCAAATGTTCTTTAAGCCAGGAAAGAGAAATTTTCATTTAAGCGAAAAGAGGCAACTCCGTGTCCTTAAATTGGGAAAGGAAACGAACGTCGTTTTGATAAAAATCGCGAATATCTTTAATCTGCCATTTAAGCATGGCAACGCGTTCAACTCCAATTCCAAAAGCAAATCCCGACCAAATCTCCGGATCATAGCCCACGGCTTTAAAAACGTTCGGGTGAACCATGCCGGCGCCTAGGATCTCGATAAAACCCGTTTTCTTGCAAGTTCCACAGGGATTTTGGTCTATTCCCATCCCGGTTCCGGAACAAAACAGACAAGACAAATCGACCTCCGCGGAGGGTTCCGTAAACGGAAAATAAGAAGGGCGGAAACGAACCTTGATTTCTGGCCCAAAAAGGGCTTTTAAAAATTCTTCCAGAGTCCCTTTTAAATCCGCAAAAGAGACATTTTTGTCCACATACAAGCCTTCCACCTGATGAAACACCGCAGAGTGAGTAGAGTCAACCGCTTCATGCCTAAAGACCCGGCCCGGAGAAATAATTCTGAGCGGCGGCTTTTTCTGCCGCATCGCGCGAATTTGTACCGGAGAAGTATGCGTCCGCATGACCTTTGAGCCTTCAACATAGAAGGTGTCGAGCATATCGCGAGCGGAATGATGCTCTGGGATGTTAAGAGCCGTGAAATTATGCTCGTCATCTTCGATTAATGGGCCCTCGGCCCAAGAAAACCCCATCAAGCCGAAAATATGGGCCATCTGATTTTGCATCTGGGTCAGGGGATGAAAGCGCCCGCGCAAAGGCAAAAGCGGCGGAAGGCTTAAATCCAGAGTCCTAGAATTGAGATCCTTTTCAAAGCGCAGTTTTTCAATTTCCGCCATCCGGGCCTCGATTTGAGATTCCAGATGGGATTTAATTTTCTGGGCTTTAGGAGCCAAGAGCTTGCGCTCTTCAATGGAGAGATCTTTGATCGATTTAAGGAGTTCGGTTAACGAGCCTTTGCGGCCCAGAAAGCGTATCCGAAGGCGCTCTAAATCTTCCGAGTTTAAAATGGCGGAAAAATTTTCGGCGGATACCTCGCGGACGACTCTCTCAAGATCTTTTTCCCAGTCCGAGGAATTCATCAATATCCCGCCCCGAGAAAAGAAAACCTCCGCTTCAGACGGCCGCTTTGGACGAAGATTTCAAGCCAGCCCCCGAGCCCGCAAGGCCGACCAGCTGCTTGAAAGAAGAAGCGTCCGTCACCGCGATTTCCGAAAGCATCTTGCGATTGAGGACAATCCCGGCCTTTTTAAGCCCGGCGATAAAGCGAGAATAGGTCGTTCCATGCTCGCGGCAAGCGGCATTGATGCGCTGGGTCCAGAGAGTGCGAAAATCTCCTTTCCGGTCCTTCCTGCCGGTATATGAGGCGGTCAAGGACTTTTCCACCTGCTGCTTGACCATGCGCCATTTGCGGCTCTTGTCCGAATAAAAGCCCTTGGCGAGCTTAAAATATTTTCTTTTGTGTCTTCTGGTTGTAACGCCGGATTTAATTCTCATAACTCCTCACCGATAAGGCAGATATTGCGAAATAACTTTTCCATCCACGTTATTGAGGGTGTTTTTCCCGCTCAAAAAACGGCTGCGGCCGGAAGACATCGGGGCCAACAGATGGCGCTTGCCCGCGCGTTTATGGCGCCAAAGGCCCTTGCCCGTCTTTAAAAAGCGCTTCTTCGCTCCGCTGTGCGATTTCATCTTGGGCATATCATTCTCCTAATGTTTCGGGATCAAAGTCATGAAAAGACGATTCCGGTCGTTTTGAGGCGCCTGCTCAATGGAACTGGACAGTTCCAGCCTCACGCGAATATCGTCCAACAATTTCATTCCCAAATCTTTATGCTGCATTTCCCGCCCACGAAAAACGACCATCACTCTTACCTTGTCGCGAGCGGCCAAAAATTCGCCAATCTGCTTAATTTTGACTTCCAGGTCATGCACTCCAATATGCGGCTTAAAACGCACTTCCTTAAGCATCCCCGCTTTTTGATTTTTGCGGGCTTCTCTTTCTTTTTTCTCCTGCTCGTACTTGTATTTCGAAAAATCTAAAATCTTACAAACCGGCGGGTTGGCGTTCGGAGCGATCTCAATGAGATCTAAACCCCTCTGTCTAGCCATCGCCAGGGCCTCGGGCAGGGGCCGAACCCCCACTTGAGTCCCGTCGGAATCAATCACCCGAACTTCTCTGGCCGAAATACGGTTATTGATTCGGACCTGCACGCTGTTTTTAGTAAACTTGTTTATATTCCCTCGGGGAAACTGCTACTATTAAAAATACACCAGCAATGAATGATACCAAGTTAACTTCCGCCGCGTCAAGCAAAGCCGCTCTTAAACCCATTGTTTTTTCCGGAATGAGGCCGACGGGAAGGCTGCATTTGGGCAACTATTTCGGGGCCCTTAAAAATTGGGTAGAGCTCCAAGAGAAATATACCTGCTACTTTTGCGTGGTTGATTGGCATATGCTGACGACGGGATATGCGGACACCTCTTCATTAAAAGAGAATGTCCATCAAATGGTTTTAGATTGGCTCGCGGCGGGGTTAGATCCGGAGAAATGCGTCATATTTAAACAATCTGACATAATCGAACACGCGGAGTTGGCTCTCCTTTTGAGCATGACCACCCCTTTGTCCTGGCTTGAAAATAATCCGACATGGAAAGAACAGCTCCAGGAACTCGCCAAAACCAAACATTCGGTTCAAGCGCTGGGAAGCGCTCTTGTGCGCCCAGGCGAAAGCGATATTGCCATCGCCGAACAACTTTCCGCTAAAACGGAATCATCCAAATATGAGTTGCGAACATCCGGATTTCTTCTCTACCCCGTTCTTCAATCAGCCGATATTCTCCTCTATAATGCCACCAAGGTTCCAGTGGGACAAGACCAATTGCCCCATGTCGAATTATCCCGCGAGATATGCCGGAGATTCAACAGTTTTTTCCCCGAAACTTTCGCCGAGCCCGAGGCTCTATTGACCTCAACGCCAAAAGTTCCCGGCACGGACGGCCGGAAAATGTCCAAATCTTACGGGAACACAATTCAACTACTGGAAAGCGAGGATTCTCTAAAAGAAAAGATTCGCTCCCTTTATACTGATCCCACGAAAATCAAGGCCACGGATCCCGGACATCCAGAGCCCTGCGCGGAAAATCCGCCGGGGTGTTCGGCTTTTGCCCTGCACAAACTCTACGCCTTGGAGGATTTCGTCAAACAGCGCAAAAGCGATTGCCTAGCCGGAAAAATCGGCTGTGTGGCCTGCAAAAAAGATCTGCTGTTGGAAATGAGCGCACCCTTCTCGCAATTTAGAGAAAGAAGAAATCAACTGTCCAAAAACCCGGACGCCGTTTCCAGCATCCTGGAATCCGGAGCGAAAAAAGCCAAGGACGTTGCCTCAGAAACCATGACCCGTGTTCGCCGGGCAATGAATCTCGTATAATAGGCCAATGCCTATTCCAACGCTGGACATCCATCTCGAAGTTTTTGAAGGGCCTCTGGATCTTCTTCTCTTTCTGATTAAGAAAGACGACCTCGATATCCACAACATTCCCCTTGCGCATATCACGCACGAATATCTCGAATATCTGCAGTTGATGAAAGACCTTAATTTGGATCTGGCGGGAGAGTTTTTGGTCATGGCCTCGACTTTGATGCTCCTCAAAGCCAAATCCCTTCTTCCCAAAAGCCCGGAACGGCTGGAAGAAGAATTGAGTCCGGAATCGGATCTGACGGCCAAACTTCTTGAGTATCAAAAGTTTAAGGCCGCCTCCGAATACCTAGAAAATCGGGGAGAGGAATTTAAAAACATATTCTACCGAGGCACCCCCCATTTTGAAGACTCAGAAAAAACCCTTTCCGTCGGAGTGTTCGATTTGCTGTCGGCGCTCAAAGAAATATATGAGCGCGGAGAAAAAGACTCGCGGGAGATTCTCGGAGAAGAGTTTCCAATCGAAGAGAAAATCGAAAAAATATCAAAAATGCTCGAGGACCGCCCGGCTTTATCCTGGGAAGATATTTTTACCGGCGAAAAAAAACGCCGGGGCATTCTCAGCTGTTTTCTAGCTCTTTTAGAACTGGTCCGCCTCCAAAAAGTTTTCATCAGGCAAGATTTAAATTTCGGCAAGATTCTAATCTTTAAAAAGGAGGTCCCCCATGGAAATGGAGACATCGCAGCCGCCTATTCAAGCTCAAATGGAAACGAGCCAAACCCCGGAACCTGAAGAAGAAAAAACTCCCGCGGGAAAAACTATTTTGCCCCTTATCGGGATTATCGAGACCCTTCTTTTTATCACCGATCGCCCTCTTTCTTTAAAACGGATCGGAGACTTAGCGAAAGAGAAGAACCTCTCCATAGTTGAAAGCGCCGTCAACGAGTTAAAGGAGAACCTTCAGAGCAGAAATTCCGCGCTTAGGATATTTGAAATCGCCGGAGGATTTCAAATGGCGACAAAACCGGAATATGCCTCCGTCATCCGCAAGCTGTTTGCCGACAAGATGACGCTTAAACTCTCAAAAGCGGCCCATGAAACTCTTTCCATCATCGCCTATCGCCAACCCTTAACCCGAGCCGAAATCGAAACCATTCGCGGAGTTGACGTCATCGCCGCTCTTGAAACCCTCCTTGAGAAAAAACTCATCCGCGTCGCGGGGCGAAAAGAAACCATCGGACGTCCCTTGATGTATGAAACGACCCCTGAGTTTCTAAAGCATTTCGGCCTCAAAAACTTAGAAGAGCTTCCGTCCATCGAGCAATTCGAGATTTCCGAGCGCAAAGAAACTCCAGCTTCTCTAGACGAAATGGGACAAACAGAAAAACCGATTCCCCCACAACCACCCACGATGAGCGAGGAAACTTCTTTTCAGACGCAAAAAAACCCAGAAATTTCCCTTGAGCCTTCCGACATAGTTCAACCATGAAGATATTGATGGCGGCCAGCGAAGCCGTCCCTTTCTCCAAAACCGGGGGCTTAGCCGATGTCGCCGGAGCCCTCAGTCAAAAGATAGCGGAACTGGGAAATGAAGTTCTCCTGGTTTCCCCCAAATACCAATCAATTTCTTCCCAATACGCCGAGAAAGCGCGGAAAATTTCTATTTCCGTTTCTTTGGGCTCAAGCATCTTCAACGGCCAGCTTTATATTTTTGAACATAAGAATATAACGGTCGCGCTGGTGGATTCTCCCGAATTCTTCAATCGCCCAGGTCTTTACGGCGAGGCTGGAAAAGATTACAAAGACAACGATCTCCGCTTCGCTTTTTTCGCGAAATCGGTTTTGGAAGCCTCCAAGGCCCTGAAATTTAAACCTGACATCATTCACACCCATGATTGGCAGACCGGGCTTATCTGCGCTTGTCTCAAGAGTCCACGCACAGATGAATTTTTTGGCGATACAAAAACTCTCTTTACCATTCACAATCTAGCCTATCAAGGGAATTTCCCTCCGGAAAGCGTTCAAAAATGCGGAGTCGACCCCTTATTGTTTAACCCGGAAGGACTAGAGTTTTACCGCCAGATGAGTTTCATGAAATCAGGCCTTGTTTTTTCCGACCTGCTCAATACCGTCAGCCCCACCTATGCCCAGGAAATTCAAGCCTCTTCCGAGCGCGGATTTGGGTTTGAGGGGCTTTTAAGCTACCGCAGCCGCGAACTCCACGGAATTCTCAACGGATTAGACACGGAAATTTGGGATCCCCAAAAAGACGCCGCCCTGGGAAAAAGATATTCCAGCAAAAATTATCCGGAGGGAAAAGCTGCGGCAAAAAAAGAAATTTTTCTTAAAGGGAACTTAAGCGTTCCGCCTAAAACCCCGCTGATTGGAATAGTCTCTCGCCTCGATCGTCAAAAAGGCTTAGACATAGCCTTAGAAGCTCTCAAAGGACATATCGAGGATATCGCCTTGGCCGTCATTGGGACCGGAGATCCGGCTCTTGAGCAAGCTTTCTTGGATTTTGCCAAACAATTTCCGCGACGCGTTTATTTTCATCCTCGCTTTGACGAAGCCTTTGCCCATCAAATTTACGCGGGATCGGATATTTTTCTGATGCCCTCTCGCTTTGAACCCTGCGGCTTGGGACAAATGATTGCGATGAGATACGGTTCAGTCCCGGTCGTTAGCCGGACCGGCGGGCTTGCCGACACCGTTTTTGAGTCATCCGGAGAGAAAAACGGCTTTCTCTCCGAACCTGGAGACGTTCAAGACCTCAAAGCCGCCCTTAGCCGCGCGCTCAAGGCTTACGCCTTGCCTTCTTGGAAAGAATTGGTCCTCTCCGGGATGAACAAAGATTTTTCTTGGGAAAAATCCGCCAAGGATTATCTTAAACTCTACCGATTAGCCCAGAATTCCAACGCCGGAGTCAAAACTTTCTAGTCACCACGGGATAAGGATTTCAGTTTTTCCCTTAAACCGCCCTGAGCTTTGCGAGGAAGCGTTGTAGCGGATTTAAGCGCTCCTAAAGCGCCCACGGTCTTTTTGAGAGTCTTAAAAAATGCGACGCATGGCCTGCAATCCTTAAGATGGGATTTAATTTTAGCGAGAGTCTTGGGATCCAAAGAGCCGTCAATATAATCAGACATCTTGCGGGACAGGCTCTTACAATGGGGCTCTTTCATTTCGCCTTTTCTTTAAATTCCTCTTCAAAACGTTCTCTTAAGTAAATTCGTCCGCGATGAAGCCGCGATTTGACCGCGGGGATACTGAGCTTTAAAATCTTCGCCGTCTCTTCCGCTGACAGGCCTTCAATATCGCGCAAGGTCAAGACCAGCCGATAATCGGAGGGAAGCTCTGACAAGGCCTTGGCCACCGCCTCCTGCAATTCTTTTTTTCTTGAAATTTCCTCGGGATTGGGAAACCAGTCTTTAAACTCCCACTGAATCCCATTTTCGTCAGTCCGATTGCGATCTAAAATAGACATGACGGGATCTCGCTTTTTCTTGCGGAAACGAACCCAGCAGAGATTGGCCGCGATTCGATAAAGCCAGGTCCCTAAATTTGACCGGTTTTTAAATCCCTTGATATTTTTGAACGCCGATAAAAATGTTTCCTGATAAACATCCTCGGCGTCCGATGGCATTCCAGCGCAGACATGATGGGCGAGGCTAAAAATTTTATTTTCATAATTGCGAATTAACTGAGAAAAGGCCTCCACATCGCCGGCTTTACTTTTCTCGATTAGTTCCGACTCTGTCATCGGAAATTACGCCTTGACCAAAGAAGGGTTGTCAAAATTTTTGAGCAGATGTCGCGAAATCACCAACTGTTGAATCTGGGATGAGCCTTCTCCGATTTGATAGAGTTTGGAATCTCTAAAAAACCTCTGAACGGGACAGCCAAGCAAGGAGCCTTCCGGACCAATCAAGTCTAAAATCTCGCTGGTAGCGCGAACGGCCAAATCGCCACTGATGAGTTTGGCCATCGAAGCCTCTTGGGAATACGGGTGCTTTTGGTCCATCAAAAACGCGGCCCTCCACGTCAAAAGCCGGGCCGCATCCACTTCAGAGGCAATCTGAGCCAAAACCCTTTGAGCGTAGGTCAAACCTGGATTTTCAGGAGTGATTCCGTAATCGGATTGTCTCTCTTTAACCCAGCCAATTCCCTCTTCCAAGGCCGCGCGCGCAATCCCAACCGAAATAGCGGAAATGGCGACGCGCCCCCCATCTAAAACCACCATCGCGTCCCGAAAGGCGCGGCCCGCTTTTCCAATTACGGCCTCTTTGGGGAGTTTCAAATTATGGAGATGGAGTTGCGCGGTATCGGAAGATCGAAGTCCCATCTTCTTTTCAATTTTTCCGATATTAAGCCCGGGCGTCCCTTTTTCCACGACAAAAGCGGTTAAGCCTTCCCTGCCGTTTTCGGTAAACTCGGCAGAAGTCTTGGCAAAAATCACATAGATACCGGCGACCGAACCTTGGGTGGTAAAGGTCTTTGAGCCGTTGAGAATCCAGTGAACGCCGTCAAATTCGGCTCGGGTTTGGATGGAAGCCGCGTCTGAACCCGCACCCGGCTCGGTTAAAGCCCAAGCCCCCAGGTCTTGCCCGGAGGCTAGACGCGGAATATAACGCAGGCGCTGTTCTTCGCTTCCGTGCAAATAAATTTGGCTGGAACAAAGTCCATTATGTGACTCAATCGTCAGCGCGATAGAGGCGTCCACACGGCCCAATTCTTCCAGGATAATACAAAGCCCCAACTCATCTTCTCCCATTCCGCCGTATTTTTTTGAAAATGGGATGCCCCAGAATCCCATTTCTTTAAGCAGCGGCACGGTGTCCCAGGAAAATTCTTCTTTTTGATCGCGAAGCGCGGCCTGAGGAGCAAGGCGTTTATCGCAGAAGTCCCTAACGCGCTTTTGAAGTTCAAGATGATGCGGGGTTAAATTGAAATCCATAAATTCATTTTACAAGTTTTTCAGACTCATTTTAGGCTTGGGGAACGCTCACCCTGAGGTTTTAGAGTAGCGCAGTAAACTCCCAATAAGATAAGAATTCCTCCCAATAAACTGTCCCAGTTAAGGGCTTCCCGCAAAAGGAAAACTCCAAAGAGAACTCCCAAAAGAGGCTGGAGGAAAATAAAATAAGCCAACAGCGAAGCAGAAACCCGCTCCATCGCGAGATTCCAGGTCAAAACTCCGGCAAAAGACACGCCCAAAGACAGATAAAGCGTGAAGAAAAGAGCGGGGCCGGAAATGGGAATTTTTACAACAGCGAATTTCGCGCTTCCGGCAAAGAACAAAAGCGGGAAAATAGCCAAAAAAGAAATCAGAGCGGTCAAACTCAAGGCATCTATTTTCTTAAGGAGGGGTTTGCCGATAACGGTATAAAGGGCGAATAAAATTCCTTGAAGACACAAAAATCCGTCGCCCAGATAAGAGCCGCTGGAAAAATCAAACAGTTGGGTTAAAGAGCGCCCTTGGGAGACAATTAAAAAAGAGCCCATCAAGCTAACTCCAAGGGCGAATATTTTTAGAGCGGACAATTCTTCATCCAAAAAAAGAGCCGCCAAGAAAATAATCGCAATCGGCTCTAACGCCATGAGAAGAGCGGCATGAGTCGCGCTGGAAAGTTTTTGCCCCCACGCTCCGAATATAAGAGGAGCGTCATAGCCGACAGCGGCAATCAAAAAAATTCTTCCCCAATCCACGATATTAAGGCGAGTCTTTCTCAAAGCCCGGACGCAAAAAGGAAGGAAAAAAGGCCCCGCAATCAAGACCCGCCAAAACACCACCGCAAAAGGAGAAAAACTTTTTAAGGCATAGGCGGTAGCCACAAAAGAAGCCCCGCCCAAGCAATTCGTTAAAAGAAGCAGGAAAAAAGAACTGATGTCCATATCCACGATCAGAGAGGCAATCGCGGAACAGAAGGCAAATCGATCCCGTGGGCCTTGGCAGCTGCGCGGATAGGCTCTTCGTAGAGGATATTTCCGTCTCGGTCCATCGCATTGAGAAGAACGTGGGTTATCGCCGAAGGGATATCAGGCATGTACCCAAAGAGAACCGGGATAATCAATTCCGCCGCTATCCTTGCGCCTTTGTCTTTCCCAAAGCCTTCGACTAAAGATTTTCTTAAATCCCAGGCAAACCCCATCCACGCCAGCCCTTGCTGGTGAATTTCATCTTGAGGGTTGAATTGATAATCATTCTCCCCGTTTCTAATCCAGCCAGGGTTCTGCTTTTTTAAAAATCCTTCTCCGATTAAATGCGTATCGAGCATAAACATGGACACAATATCGCCCCAGCCCTCGCCCAGCCCCGCATTGGGCATAATTCCGGCAGGGTGATCCAACACCGGGAGCTTGTAATGATAGGAAAAATAGGCGCGCGCGCGCTTAAACATGTTCATGAAAAACCCAGAGGGCGGATTGTGAATCATATCATCGGCCTTATGAGTCATTTCATGGAACAAAATGCCTATTTTTCCGGTGTCGGAATATTCCTCGCTTGCGCGATCGGAATGAATATCTCCGCTTTCAGAGCTATACCAGGCGTTTCCAGATTCCGGAGAATTGACTCGAATTGTCGTCCGGTAATCAAGGCGATGGTCGGAATTTAAAATCCCGCGCAGCCACGCGCGATGCCGAGAATCCGCCACATAGGCGTTGACCTGATTGACACTCAAGGGATCCATTCCCTCCGGATTAAAGAGTGCGACATTATCAGAACCTTTATGAATGTGTGCGGAAATCTCAATGGGAGCTCCCTTTTCATCGACAACTTCGGTAAAAAGGCCGGCCAATCTCGCCTTAATGGTCGCTTCAGAATCATGAATCTCAGATGAGAAACGCCCATTTTCATCCGTCGTATATTCCCGGCCATCAATAGTCAAATGAAGATAAGGAAGAGGCTGCGGAGATAAAACCATTTTCCCTTCCGGACGATGGTCGTCTGATTCCGCCATGGCCAAAATCTGGCCTTCAGCTTTATGCGCCGACATCAAGCGCAGAGAAGACATCTGATTTCCGCCCTTGGCTGCGGCCATGGGGCGCAAATGATCAGCAATATCCGGCGGAAGCCCCAGAGAATTAGAACTTCCGTCGTTATCCCAAATAAAAACATCTCCGCTAAATAAATCGGCCGCGATGGTCAGAGGAAGCCCCTTTTTTCGGTAGAGATTGACCGCTCTCCAACGCCCCCGGCGCTCGATCACCGTTCTTCCCAGAAAACGAATCAAGGTCTCCGGAGAATCCGCGAAACGCGCATGAACCGCCTCGTTTAAATCTTGGTCTCTTAAAACAGATTTTTGGGGCAAATCAACTCCTGAATAAAGATTTGAATGAAGCGAAACCAAGAAAGCGCGGCCTTTCACCACCTTAATTGTAGCCGCAACATAGGCCCCCCAAATAGGCAAGGAAATGACAGATTCCCCCGCGGTCCGCACGTCTTTTTTTTGACGAAAATAAGCGTAGAGAGTGTCCGCCCGGTTGGGAGCGCCTGAATGCGCGGTCACATAAACCGTAGATAAATCTAGGCTTGAAATTCCCAAATGGGATTTTTGAGTATCTATTTTTTCCCGCAAAACTTTTTCGACCGCGAATTCATCCTTGGGATTGACATGGAGTTCAATGGGGTTCTTGAGAAATCCGTCCGCGTCTTCCCCATCCCATAAATTTCGGCGAACCGCGCTCTTGGGCAGAGAATCGGCCTCTAAATCCATCGCCTCAGAAAGCCCCGGAGGCAAGTCTAAGGGTTTAGGCAAACTTTGAGGGAGAAGACTCCCCTGATATTTCAAGCCGTCAAAGAAGCGGCTAAAGATAGAACCTTGTTTTCGGGCAAAAGGAGAGGCAATACTGCGGGTTTTCTGCTTTGAAAAAAAATTTTGAACCTTTAATTTTTTATCGCGAAACAAGGCGGGTTCCGCAAGAGCCTTGGCTTCGCTAAAATCGGGCAGGGAAATATTTGACGAGACATCTGACGGAAAAGATAAGCTTACGTTCGCGGGCGCGGGCGAAATGGAATCGGGAAAATCTTTAAAAACCCCGGAAGCGCCGAAGGCGGGAGATCCTAGGAAAAGCAAAAAAGAAAGCGCGAGGGTTTTCCCCCGCGCGTTCTTGTCCACCGGCTTATTTCCTTATTTTAAACTTAGGCAGACGGAGCCTGAGACTGAGACTCCGGAATCGTCATCCCGTGCTTGGCTGCGGCCTGTTGCAAGGTCTTAGTCGCAACCGACTGAACCGCGGCATCCGTCAACGACTTGGCGGCAAGATAAATGACACCCAACGCCGCCGGAATATCAGAGGCATTGGCATAGCCGTAGATATGCGGGAAAATAAGCCCTTGAATTACTGAGAGGGCCTTATCCTTTCCAAGAGCGTCAATCAGAAGGGAATGCCAGGCCCCGCCAAAACCGACGGTTCCCATAAACGCCAAGCCTTGGTTATGGACTTCATCGCCGGGGTTAAACTGATAGTTATTGGTGGTTTCGCGCAAAGCGCCGCCAGGAACGTTGGGCAGCGGAGACTGGGAAGGATCGTTAAAAAAATGTTCTCCGATCAGCGGAGTCTCTAAAATATGAGTCGCGAACATATCTCCAATTCCTTCTCCAAGACCCGGGTCAACCGAGGCCATCGCTTGAAGCCCCAGATGGGCATAGCTGGCGACCAAGGCATGAGTCCAATGCCCGCTCTCATGGAAACTCACGCCGGGCAGAGTCCCTGTATTGATGCACTGAGCGCTGGATAGGAAAAAATTAAGAGTATTACTTGAGGGATCGTAATAGGCGTTACACGAATCGGAAATATTAACGTTGATTGTCAATTTCTGTTTGAGAAGGCCGTCTTTTGCCCCCACTCCATGCGCCATCGCCCAATTAATGAAAATGTAGTGGCTATAATAAGCGCTGACCTGAGCTAATTGCTTTTCCGATTCGGCGCGCGCTTGACTCGCCGCGTTTTCTTTAGCCCGGTAAGAAGGAGAGAAAATGTGCTTGAAGGCCTCAACAATCTTGCCCCAAAAAGTCGGCTGAGAAGCCGGCGGATTAGGATCCGTGACGCTGGTTGGCGGGTTAAAAATAACCACGGCTCCATCTTTTCCTTTGACCAATTGAGCTTTAACCACCAAGGCCGATCCGGATTCGTTATTGATCATTACATGATCGCTTTCAAGGCGAGCGGTGACGTCCACAGGCTGCTCGTTAGACAGTTGTACATTGACGCGGCCCTGATCATCAGCTTGAACTTCCCGGCCGTCCGGAAGAGTGACCGTCACTCCCGGCAAAGGCAGTTGATAAAGATGCGGCGGGGTCCCCATGTCGTTGTCGGATTTGGGAACGCGGGCGTCAAATTGCGCCGAAGCTGAAACATTGGATGGAGGGCCGGTCGTGGGAGAAGCCGCTCCTAAGCGCATATCCCACAGGAAGGTCTGCCCCGTCGAGATATCAGCGGCGACAAGAGCGTTAACTCCTTCTACCTTATAGAGACTAATCGCATGCCACGCTCCGCCTTTTCCGGAAGGAGAGGGAACATAGAAGATTTGCCGATCGCGAAATGTTATTTTCGACGTAGCCTCATTGTTGATTTTAAGTCGACTCCTGATTTTCCCCTCTAAAACCGTATCGTTAAATTTCGGAGAAGCGTCAACTCTGAGATTGGGGAAAAGCCGACCGTTGACTCCGACAATGACGGGCTTGCCGTTTTTGACTTGGATCGTAAAATTAATCGCGGAACCGTATACGGGAATCGGAGCGGCAACTCCATCCGTATACTGCTGATGGAAAGAGGCATACCAGGTCGGAAGTTGCCCCGGCACCTGGGTTAAATACATCTTAGAAGTTCCCAAATCGGCGCTTTTGATCTTATACCGAGGATGGGCATCAATCATCTCGCGGACGGCGCGCTCAATATCGGATGCGTTCTGCGGATCGGCCGAAAGAGCAATATCCACCACCTGGTCAAAGACCTGGCTATTAGGAGCCGCTGGGGTTGCCGAGTCTTCTGCCGCGGAAACCGCATTTAAAGACCACTGAAATTCCGGCTGTTCTTTAAAATTCGGGATAATCGGCCCGGCATCGGTTTTAACCCCGCGGGGAAGCTTCAGTTTTGGAAGCGGTCTAATTGACGGCGCAAAAGCGGAAAATTGAAGAGCGGAAAGAGGCGACTGGGCTTTGGAGCCGTCGAAAAGCCGAGCCCCCAATTTTTTTAGGTTTGAGCGGATAAAAGTAGAAAGCTTTGTAAGCGGCTCAGAGTTTTTTCTCTGGAGCGATTGTCCAACGCCAGAAGCGCCTAAAGGCCCAAAAACCTGTCCCGCTTCCTTATTATAAGCGCCAGCGGTTAAGCCCACGTTTTTGGAATTGAGAACTCTCTGAGAAACGGGCACAAGACTTTTTCCCTCCGCCAGGGGAATCTGATTTTGAATAGCGCCTAAGGAATCTTCAAACTGGAGAGATTCCTCCATGCCCTCGGACGGCAAGGATAAAGCATTGGCCCCTTCGGGGGACAAGGCGAGATCCGACAGATGAACGGGAGAGACATCGGCCCGCGCTTCAACCGGCGAAAAACCGCCGGCCCAAACGGATCCGAAACTGGATGAAAACAAAACGCAAAGAGAAACTAACGAGCTGGTGAATTTTTTATTCATAATTTCCTCTATCATCTTAAAGTCCTACTCCTCTATTTTATTCCCTTATTTAAAAATCCGTATGGGTCTAAAGTCCTAGAGCCTCTCCGGCAAAGGACCCAGATTAAAAGCGCTTCTTTCATGAGTTCTCTGGCTTATCGAACGGTTTTCCCCGCCGGAGAAGTCTCAGGCGAATTTTTTGAGGCAAGGTTTTGGCTTGCCGGGAAAGAGGGAGAAGCCGGAAGATCAAGGCCGTGATCATTTTTTGCGTGAGAGCGAATGATAGCCTCATGCGGAGTATTTCCATCTTTGGACATATCAGCCAAGAGGGCATGGGTCAAGGCGCTGACGGGATCTTCAGGCTGCGCATAGAGCTGGGCCAAAACAAAAATCAAAGCTGAGCGAAAAGCGCCTTCCGCTTCCCCCATCGCGGCCATAATATCCTTGCGGCTCATCCAAGCTGTTCCCATCTGAGTTTCCCCCTGATTATGGGGATCAGGATTTTTGGAATCATATGCGGTCTTATTCTCGCCGGTTCGGATGATGGTCGGCATCCCCGGCAGGGGATTTAAAATAAAGCCGTTTCCAATGACAGGGCTGTTTCTCATAAACATTGAAATAGTGTCAGCCGTCGCCTCGTTAGAGCCTGACCCCATCACGGGGCTGATCGGATTTTTAACGAAGCGATACGCTGGAGAGTTCATCTGATCATCGGTTAAACTCAGCTGAGCAGCTCTTTGGACAAAGCGGTGACCCAGTTCATGGAGGGAGATGGAGGGTTGGGAAGTGTTTTCAAAGGTCACCATCACGGTCCGAACTTGTCCATCCTTGCCGTGAATTTTTTCAGGCAGCGTCGCCCTTTTCATTAGATAAAAACCATCGGTCATGGGGTCATAATCGGCATTTCCAGGGAGGCTGGTCCCGTTAGTGTGAATCGAACCCGCCAAGGGAACATAAAAACGCGGATCGGAAAGCCCAAGATAAGACTTAAACCAATTAAAGAGGCGATAAGAATAAACGTAGGCGTTGACGCTCGCAGCGGCCTGCTCGTTATCTCCGCTTGGGTTGACAGTCACGCGAACGGTTTCTCCCGGTTTGACGGTTAAATTGGCGACAATCGGCGGATCAGAGGAGTCATCATCAATGACCGGACCGTAAATCCCATCTAAGCGCACGACGATCGGCATGGGTTTCCCGCCATTGGCATCAGCGGCAATCTTAAAATTGCCGTTTTCGTCGGTCACCGCGATCACGCGCCCCTGAGAGTCAAAAATCTTGGCATTGGGCAAGGGCATTTCTCCTATCGGGCCGTGATCCTGCCCGTCATCGGTCAACAAGGTTCCTCGCCCTAGGGCCGCTCCAGAAACGGAATTATCTGCGGAAGCGTGGTAGCGGTTTAGGATTCCGTCCGATCCCAACGGAAAGGCTTCTCCGGTTTTAACGTCAACAAGAATAATTTTTTGCATTCCGGAAAGAGAATTGCCCTGATAAATATTCATCGCTCGCCAGGAACCGGAAAAATAAACGATTTCCCGCGCCATCAGAACCACTTGCGGAGTCGCGTTTCCCAGATTGAAATGTCCCGGCGCCTTTGGACGAATAACATTGTCCGCTGAACTTCCGCCGTTCGACGGTCCCACAGAGAGTTGTTTGCGGGCAATCTCTTCCAGCTGGTTATCGTCGTATTCCGGCTTCATAATGGCCGGGTCAATTCCCGGGGTGAAGCCGCCTTCGATTCCCATCACAATCGGCTTATCGTTTAAGACCTTAATATGAAAGCGTAAGTCCGCGCCATCAACCAAGAGATAATAAGGAGAGCCGTCTCGGTCTACCCCTTTTTGCCATTGTCTAAAAACCGCGATAATGCTATCGGCCTGATCGGCTTGCCCCGCAAGTTTAACGACATGAACTGTCGCCATTTGCAGGTTCGGAGTTCCATATTGATTTGAAAGCCCGTATTTTTCCGGGTTAGAATCCACTTCCTGGCGCAAAGCCTTCTCGATTGAAGCCATGTCAGCGGGATCGGCATTGAGAGTCAGCGGCTTTTCTTCTTGGGGAGAAGCGGGATTGGCGGAAAGGTGAAACTCTTTAAGAGAGACAATTCCATTGTGAGGGGGCTCCAGCAAAAAGCGGCGATCGAGGGCAGGAAAAGTTTTTTCGTTTTGCCAGGGTTTCTGTCGAACGCCCAGAGACGCGTTGGAAAAACCAGAGCGACCGTCAAAATCAATCCTTTCAATTGATTGATTCGAAGTCTTAAAAACTCCGCGCCCCAGAACTTTTTTCAAACGCCCCAAAAGCGCGGAAAACCGCGTTGGCTTTAAAGGCGCTTGGCCCCGTTTTTGAATGTCAGCGGGAGAAATTCCTTGAACTCGAACCTGTGAAATTTTCAACGGAGACAAAACTGACTCAGACTCCAAATTAGGAAGAGATTCCTCTTTTAATCCGGACTCTAATCCCGAAAAATCGGAAAGGTTTTGAACTGAAAAATCAAGAGGCGCAACCGCCACCTGAGAAATATTTTCCGACCCGCGGGGAATTTGATTTTCGACATTCATCCCGGCGACGGCGGGGCTTAAAGAGGAAAGAGACAATGATAAGGACAAAAGAGAGCTCAGAAACATTTTTTGGTTTTTCATGTCTCTTATTATGCCGATATCTAAGTTCAAACGCATGGGTCTAAAGTCCTAGGCCCGTTCCGGCAAAAGACCTAATTTTGACAGTTGCGCGGATAAAAAAATTTTTCTTCCGAACCGCTCAACTTCCGCAATTTCAACTTTACCGTCAAAGAAATCGCAAAGCGTCGGAAAGTATTGTAGAATCAAGGATATGAGGCGAGGTAGCTCAGTGGTAGAGCACTGGTCTGAAAAACCAGGTGTCGACAGTTCGATCCTGTCCCTCGCCATCTTATCTCTAGCGGTGTTGGCTCTTTCCTCCTGTGTTCCCCAGCCCGGAGCGCCCGGAACTTCGGGCGCCAGACAAGCCGCGCAATCTCAGGCAGGATCTGCCACCGTCGTCAGCTCCACCCAGACCGCGAAAACCGATCCTTTGATTACCAGCACACTCATCAACCTTTTCGACAATCTCAATCAAGAAACCGTTACGCTCAATAATACCACCGGCACTCCGCTTGGAGATATCATCAGCATTGGCACCCCCACGGGATTTCGCCTCAGAAACCACTACACTCATATCGGGATTCCCGTCACGGAAGCCTTATCTCTTAATACCAGCAATCCGCGCATTCGAAAAGAGCTAGTGACCATGGCGCGCTGGAGCACCAATTACGAAGTTCGCTCGGAGGCCTTGATTATTTTGGCCAATCAACACAATCTCGCCGATGAACCCGTATTTAAAGAAGCTCTTCTCTATTTTCATTCCGGAATACGTTTTGGCGCGATGGAAGCGCTGGCGGTTTGGGGCCACCCGCAACATGCCATTCCTTTATTAAAGAGCGAAACCGACCCCAACAGAGAAGGAATTCCAATTCTCAATGTTTACGCGACTGGCCTTCTAGCGCGCTTGGGAGATCCTAGCGGCGTTCCGATGCTCCGTTCTTTTTTGAACAATCCCAGCTGGGTTGTCCGCGCGATGGCCGCGCAGTATTTGGGAGATTACGGAGACGCCAGCGATTACGATCGAATCGTTAACCGAATCAATCAAGAGCAGCAGTATAATTTTGTCGTCGCGGAAGACTGTATCGCCGCCATTAAATTATTCCCCAAAAAGATGGCTAATCAATGAGAAAAATCGTTTTTGTTTGCGCGCTCTTTTTAGCGGAAAGTATTCATGCTCAGAATGCCTCTTCGCAAGCGGCCACGCCTTCGGCCGCGCCGTCGGCAGCCTCTTCGCCCGCGACTACAGCCCCTATTCTTGAGCTCGAGCCCCTCATCATCACGGCCCCAAGGCTCAAATTGCCCCCAAACGCTATCTTGGATCCCCAGATCAACGCAAACTTATTGCGCCTTCTTCAACTGCCCAATATGAGGCCCAACCCCCAAGAACAATTGGACCCGTCCTTGACCAATTTGGCCAATCTGACCACCTTGGATGGTTATAACCTTCAGACCCGCTACACCCAACTAGGTTTTCTTCTCACTGAAGGACTGGCGGGGACGAAAGATATGACGCTCCAAAACTCCCTTCAGACCATTATCCAGACCGGGACTAACGTCCAGATTCAGGCCCTTGCCCTTGACGCTTTAGCCTATACGCATGACCCGCAATTTATCCCGCTTTTCCAATCCGCGCTTCAAAACACTAATGTCACGGTGCGCTTTACCGCCATGGAAGCGCTTTACATCATGGCCAATGGCAAGCCCGATTCCAATATCAGCTCTATTATTTACACCGCCGCTCAGGTCGACTCTTCTCTCGCGGTCAAACTCTACGCTTCGCACTTGGCCTGGGAATTGGGAAACACCTTTGGACGCGAAACCCTTCTCCATCACTACCAGGATATGGATTGGTTTACCCGCGCCTTTGCCACTCATTATCTCGGCGAGATGGGTCACAACGATGTTTTTTCCCTCATCCAACCGCAACTCTACACCGAAACCAACCCCTCCGTTCAAGCGGAACTGTGCTGGGCTCTGCTGAAAATGGAAAAATATAGAAAGCCTTAAGGCTTGAGACAAAATGCTCGCGATTTTAAAAGCCCTCGCTTTTAGCGGCGGAGATTGGATCATCTGGGCGTTGATTGCGTGTTCCATTCTGGCCCTAGCGGTCATTATTGAACGCGGATTATTTCTCAAAAAAGAGGAAACCGCGTTTCTCGCGCTCCAAAACTCTTTAATGGCGGGAGACGAAAAGATTAATCTCTCCGAGTTTGACGGTTCCACCAGCCGATTATTAGCTGACGCGCTGACCGATCGCTCTAGAAAAAAACCGTTTAATAGCGAACTTTTCGCGGCCAAAAGCTGGACTGAAAAAAATCTTCTCGAAAAGAGGCTTCTTATTTTAGGGACTCTCGGTTCTAACGCTCCCTTTATTGGGCTTTTGGGAACGGTCTTAGGCGTCATCAAAGCCTTTCATGATTTATCTCAAAGCGGGGCTGGCCCCGAGGTCGTCATGAAAGGCCTCTCTGAAGCCCTGGTCACGACCGCCATCGGGCTTTTTGTCGCGATTCCCTGTGTCATCAGCTATAACTATTTCCAAGACAAGGTTCAGAAAATTCTCTCCGGAACCGAATCGTTAATCGTCTTGATAAGATCGCGTTCTGAATAAGGACATGCAAGCTCCCGGAAAAGCCTCCGGCCCCATGACCGGAATCAATATCACTCCGCTAGTCGATGTGGTCTTGGTTTTGCTGATTATTTTCATGGTTACCGCCCCCATGATCGCGCATCGAACTATTAAAATCGATATCCCCAAGGCCGCGCACCATTCTCATACGGCGACCAAGGCTATTGAAATCTCAATGGACTCTAAAACTCAAATTTATTTTTCCGGCAAACCCGTCACTTCCGCTCAACTCGCCCAAGCCCTGACTCAAATATTTGAGTTAAATCCGGAGACCCGGGTCACTCTCGCCGCGGACAAAAAAGTCGCCTACGGGAAAATCGTGACTCTCTTAGATATCATTCGCGGCTCTGGCATCCACAAAATAGGGCTTGAAGTTAAAAGCCTGTGAATCCAAAAGTCAAGTCTCAAGATCGCGCCAAAAAAATTCTGACGCTGAGCTGGGGGCAATGCCTTTTATTGTCCGCGGCCCTTCACGCCCTATTGTTGGCTTTAAGCCTCAATTTTCATTTTAAAAAAAATTCAAATTCTCCCATTGAGGTTGATTTGACCAATCCTATCATTGGAACCGGCCCTAAAAAACTAGGAGCTCCCAAACGCCAGGTCGTCAAGGCTCCCCTCGTTCAAGCTCAACCAGCCCCTAAAACCCCTCCGATAAAAACGCCGCCTACTCCCAAAACATGGACTCTTCCCAACAAAAATACGCAAAAAACAATCCCTCTTCCGCCCCAAAAACCAAGTTCTCCGGGAGGGACCAAAACGGGAACGGGAACTTCGCCCCTCACAGGAGGCTCCGGAAAGGGCGCCAATTACGGGTCTCCCAAGGGAACCGGAAACGGCGGTTCTCCGGCGGGCATTATTCCGCCGAAACTTTTAAATCTAAATGAGGTGCTTAAAAATCTTGAGAGATTCTACCCAAAGGCGGAGAGAGAAAAAGGCCAAGAAGCCAGCGTTTTAGTCGCCATCCATATTGGAACCGATGGCAAGGTCACCGGGGTTGATATTCTTAAACCCGCCGCCCCTGATTTTAACGAAGCGGCCCAACAAGTCGCGCGATTGATGAAATTTTCTCCCGCCCGAAACGCCCAAGGGCCTATTGCCGTCAAAATCGCCCAACAAATGATTTTCCGTCTCGATAATTAGAATCATTTTGTAAAATAGACTCACGCGCGGGTGGCGGAACTGGCAGACGCGCACGGCTCAGGACCGTGTGGCCGCAAGGCCTTGAGGGTTCAAATCCCTCCTCGCGCAAGTTTTAGGGATTTGAAGCCAATCGGCGCGCGTCCGGGGGACGAAGGCAGGGGCTGTCCCATTCGTAAAAAATCGGTAAAAAAAACTGACCCGTTATTGACAAACGCCATTGCGGGACTTACACTAAGGTTGGGAGGCTTTTATGGTCAAAAAAATCTTTTACGCCGCGATCACCGCGACGCTGGGAATGGTTCTCTCGGGAGTCTTTGGCTGTGGAAGCGGTGGGATGGGCGGAGGAGTTATGGGGGCTTCCGGAGGCCCCGGGGCCGGTCAATCAGCCGGATGCGGATATCCGCCGACCAATTGCCCCTCGGGATATGTCCCCGTTCCAGGACAAGGCGGCCAATGTGAGCCGCAGTCCATGGCAAATCAATCGACAACTCCCGGCGGGTGAGGCGCTATTTCCTGGCTAGGTCCTGATAGACCGCAAGCCCATCGGGAAATTTTGGGTCATTCCCAGGAGCTTGGGCTATTATTTCTAAAAACTCTGGCTCAAGGTTTTGGCCTGAAATCTCTTGGGCGAGTTCTATCGCCCGACGGGCGTATTTAAGATTTTGGACCGCTTCGAGCCCCGCGATATCGGAAAAAAACCATCCACAACTGGTGAACATATAGAGGGCAAATTTCTGCATTTCCATGAGATGAAGAGCCCTCTTAATATCCAAAGAAGATTTTTTCAATAAATGCCGCTGGATAAATGAATCTGGCAATTGGGAAACTCCGCCGCTAATCACTTCTCCATAATCATTGCGGGCAGCCCAGACATCTTGGAACAATCCCTCTCCTTTTTCAAGGGTCGCCTCGTCAAGGCGAGCTTTAAGGGTATTTAAGGCCTGCCTTAAGGGAGTTCGCCACCTCTGACTTTTTCCCTCAGAGCCGCAGCCGCAATCAAGAAACCATCTTCCCACGCCATGCGAGCAACTCCAGGAAGTTCCCAGTCCCTGAGGGCCGGATTTAATTTGAACTTCCCACAAGGGCGGATTTTTAGACAGAAAATATCCGTAATTGACGACTTCAATCTTCCTTCTCGGAAATTCTTCGCTCAAGAGGTAAGCCAAACCCATCTCCGCGAACTTATGATGATGACCATAAAGTTCGCCATCGGTGGCCATAGAGACAAGGCCGTCCGATTCTTCCCCGCCGAAGGCTTGGACAATGCGGTCCGCGCAAACTTTTGAATCAGACATCAATTTTTCAAAAGAAATCGCGGCCGAGATAGGCCCGTCATAAAAAAAGATATCGATAAAGCGTTTTCGCAAGCTCCTAGGATCGAACCAACGATAGGGTTTTTTAGGATCAATGGATCCGTCCGAGACATTCCACCAGGGCCCTTGGTTTTTAAGCGGCCTGACCCGCTCAGCTTGACTGGGCGACAGTATGACGTATTTCATTTTAAAGTCAATCAAAAGACTTAGGACCTGATCGTCGCAAGCGGTTTCCGGCAGCCACAAGGCTTCAGGATCGCGTCCAAAACGCCGTTTAAAATCCAAAATTCCCCAATAGAGAACCGTTCGCTGGTCGCGAGGGTCGGCCAATGGCAAAATCAGATGGACAAAGGCTTGGGCAATAGCGTTTCCGTGTCCCTTAAGGCGGCGAGAGCTTTCGCGATCTGCGGCAATAATTTTGGCGTAGGCCGCCGGGTTTTCTTTTTCAAGCCACATCATCAAGGTGGGACCGAAATTAAAACTGATGAGACCGTAATTATTGATCCGCTTTAAAACTTGCCCGTTGGGTCCCATAATCCGGGCTTCGGTATTGGGGGCATAGCATTCGGCGGCTATTCTCTCATTCCAATCGTGATAATCTCCGGCAGATTCCTGGCGCTCAATGCGGCCAGTCCAAGGGCTTTCTCGAGGCGGCTGATAGAAATGGCCATGGATGCAAACGGCTCGCCTTAAGACGGAAGGCATGGCGTCCTTCTTTTAGTTTTAAACAGCCACTTCCTCTTCCTGCCGAGTCCCCCGTGGAGAAGGTCGAATGATTCCGCGTTTGGAAGAGCGGATAAAAGAGATCATCTCCCGCACTTCCGCGCAACGAAGCGACTCCGCTTGGGAAAGCGCCTCTTCCAGGCTCAGTTGAGACATAAAGAGAACGCGGTAAGCCTCTTTAATCAATTTTACCGCCGAGGGAGAAACTCCGGCGCGGCGAAGCCCCAAAAGATTAAGGCCTTTAAGCGTCGCGCGATCTCCCTGGACCATGCAGAAAGGAGGAACGTCTTTGGGAATCATCGCCCCCCCTCCAATCATGCACAAACGGCCAATTCTGGTATGCTGATGAGCGGCGGCAAGCCCTCCAACGACAGTGAAATCTCCCACTTCAATATGCCCCGCCATCGCGACTGAATTGGCGAAAATCACGTGATTGCCGATCACGCAATCGTGAGCGACATGGGAATAGGCCATAAACAGGCAATGAGAGCCAATCACGGTTTTTCCGGTGGCATGGGTTCCGCGGTTTAAGGTTACGCATTCCCGAACCGTATTAGAATCTCCCATGATAAGAAGGGTTTCTTCTCCCGCAAATTTAAGGTCTTGAGGCGCCCCGCCAATATAGGCTCCGGGGAAAATTCGGTTATTTTTGCCCATCTGGGTTCTTTCGATGACGGCATGAGATCCAACAATACAGCCAGCTCCAATCTTGGAGTGAGGACCGATGACCGCGTAAGGGCCGATATCGGCGCTAGGATCTATTTCCGCGTTGGGATCAATGACGGCAGTTGAATGAATAGGCATTAGGCCACCTCTTTATCGACGACCGCAAAAGACATGACGCCTTCGGCGGCGACCTTGTCTCCAATTTTAGCTTCGCCCTTAAATTTACCGGCCCGGCCAAGCCGGAGAACTTCAATATGAAGCTTAAGCTCGGTCCCGGGAAAAACGGGAGTCCTGAATTTAGCTTCTTCAATCCCCATAAAATAGGCTATTTTGTTTTCATAGCCTCCCTTCGACAAAAGCATCACGCAGGCGGCCTGAGCCAAGGCTTCCATGATTAAAACGCCGGGCATAATTGGATGATCGGGAAAGTGTCCTTGAAAAAAGGGCTCGTTGATCGTCACCATCTTGGTTCCCACCGCGCGCTTATCTTCTTCGATAATTTCGACCCGATCAACTAAGAGAAAGGGATAACGGTGAGGAATCGCTTTCCTGATCCCCTTGATATCAACGACCCTGATTGCCGGCTGCGAAGCAAGAACGTTTTCCATTAATGCGCCTCCAGGGATTTTTTGCCTCTCATTTTAACCGCCGCCTCCCTGAGAAGTCTGGCGAAAGCGACGTTGTGGGCGTGCCCCAGATATTCGGCCTCGACCCGCATCTTAAAAAGCGGGCGACCGATCAGGGTTAGATCCCCTATTAAGTCTAGCATTTTGTGACGAACAAACTCGTCTTTAAAGCGCAAGCCGCCCTCATTGGTATGGTAGCGGTCTTTGCCGATCACGATCGCGTTATCAAGCGAGCCGCCCTGGGCCAAGCCCTGCGATTTGAGAAACTCAACTTCATGCTCAAAGCAAAAAGTGCGGGCCGGAGCGATTTCCCGCATATAGAGCTCCCGGTCTATAGTCAAAGACAGCGCCATCTCCGGCATTAAGGGGTGCTCATGAATTAAAGTCGCCTTGATTTCAAAATTATCGGAAGGAATAGCCCTATATTTGGCCTTCCCATCTTGATAAGATACCTCACCCGGCAGGTGAAGCCAGCGTTTGGGAGCGTCAGAATAACGCTCAATTCCGGCTGTTAAAATCGCTTTTACAAACGGAAGAGCCGAGCCGTCCATAATTGGGGGCTCAGGGGCTGAGACCCAGACATCGATATTATCGATGCCGGCGCCGGTGCAGGCGGAAAGAACATGCTCGACGGTATGTATTTTCGCCTCCCCAAGCCCCAGATTGGTTCCGCGAACGGTCGTGACGACAAAATCCAAGCGCGCCGGAACCATCGGGTGTCCCGGCAAATCGCTCCGAAAAAACCGGATGCCGGTGTTGGCCGGAGCCGGGCGGAAAGTCAGCTTGGAGGAGTTTCCAGTATGAAGGCCGATGCCCTCAAGGCTGATTTCTTTTTTAATCGTCGCCTGCATTGTTTCCATAAAAACCTCCAGGAAATAGGGACTGTCCCTATTTCATTCGATTAGTTCACGTCCCGCCAGCTTCTTGATGGATTCAAAAAGCTCGGGCAAACGGCCGTAAAGGGCCAAAAGCTTAAACGCCTCTTTCCTTGGGCGCGCGGGAGAACCAAATAAAATCGCGCCTTTTTCGACGTCAGATATGATTCCGCTCTGCCCCATGATGATCGCGCCCTCTCCCACTCTGAGATGCCCCGCCACCCCGGATTGGGCCGCCAGAATTACCTGGTCTCCTAATTGAGTTGAACCCGCGATTCCCACCTGACCGACGATCAGACACCTTTTTCCAATCCGAACATTGTGGGCGATTTGAACCAAGTTGTCTATTTTAGTTCCGTCTCCAATAACCGTTGAACCGATGGTGGCGCGGTCAATAGAGACATTGGAGCCAATTTCGACATCGTCTCCAATGACGACATTTCCCAACTGAGGAATTTTCCGATGTTGACCGGTTTTTTTATCCGTTGAAAATCCAAATCCATCGGATCCGATCACGGCGCCGGAATGAATAATCGCGCGGTCGCCTATAACGCAATTTTCCCGAATGACCACGTTGGGATAAATGCGGCAGCTGTGTCCGATTCGAGCGCCGGCGCCGATAAAACAATGGGGACCGATTATCGTGCGCTCCCCAACGACCGCCTTTCTTTCAATAACGACAAAAGGGGCAATCGAGACTTCCGGCCCCAGCCGCGCCTCATAATGGATGACGGCTTTTTCATCGACTAAGGGCGGAGACTTCGGAGACTGCGATTCGACCTCGACTAACAACTGCGAAAACGCGTATTGGGGATCTTCGACATAAATTCGGCTCGGAGATTGGTAAGAAACGCTCTCAGAGCCTTTCGGCAAAAGCAAACACCCGGCGCGAGAATTTTTCGCGGCCTCGGAATATTTGGGATTTCCCAAAAAAGAAATATCTAATGGCCCGGCATTTTCTAAAGAGTCAAGCCCCGCGATCATTAAATCGCCGTCTCCCTCTAATTTTCCACGCACCAGAGCCGCTATCTCAGCGGTCTTTTTCCCCAAATACAGAGAATTTTCGCTCACTGAAAACCTCCTGATTCTTTTAATACCTTAAGCCTCTTTAAGACCTTATCCGTCAAATCAACGGCATTGTGCCCGTAAAGAATTTGGCTTTTATCGACGACGACGCTAACCCCTGACTCCGTAGCCACTTCCCTGATGACCTTATAAATCTTGCCTAAAAGCCCTTGGGTTTCGCGATTCTCCAGATTTAGAAGATTTTTTTCTATGGAGGATTCATCCTGTTTAAGCGCCGCCTGGTCCTGGGCGATTTCTTGTTTCTCTTTGTTAATTTTGGCATTAAGCTGTTGGACGCTCATCTGGGCAGGCGAAATTGGCTTCTGATGGGTTGAGGAAATGTCAAAGACGGGGTTTGACGGCAACGATTGAGAACTCACGGACGGCGGAGAGGCGACAGAACTCATAGACGAAATATGGGGGGCGGAAGGCGTATTAACAGCGGAACTTGTGGCGGAAGACAAATACATCGAATGCGACGATTTTTTTCCCAAGGACGACTGGCCAAAACCAGGAAGAGCCGATATCAAATTGCGATCTAACGGCGCGCCTCCATTTTTGGGCGCGGAAGCGCTTGAAACAGCCACAGAGGAGGACGCCGCGACAGCGGAAGAGGGGACGACCGAAGCGATAGGCGCTCCTTGAACGGTCCGAGATGAGACGTAGGTTTGAGACGAGCCCTGAATTCTCGGCGTGGCCACCGCGGCGGAACTTAAAGTCACGGCCGCCGGCGAAGAAGAGGTGACAACGGAAGAAGAAACAAGAACCGCTTTCTGGGAAGAGGATTTCGATTGATTTTTCTGTTCATAACGCCTCTCCATTCTCAATTCAGAAAGATCTTGCCTCAGATGCAAAATTCCTATTTTTTCAAGGTTGATTTTGTCCTCCGCTTTTTGAAGATCTTTTTTAAATTTTTTCTTGGCGGCGATGGTTTCGGGAAATTCTTCAAAGAGTTTTTCCATATCCACATACCCGATATTTCCGCGCTCAACCCGATTGGATTCCAAAGACAACTCGATTGCGGCTTGAGCGCGGGGCGTAAAAATCAGAAAAACAAAGGGAATAATCATTAGAAGGCCTGCCCCATGCCGAAAGTGACGACGGATTTAGCTTCATTGGGATTGTGCTCAAAGCCGTATCCCCAATCCAGACGAATGGGGAAAGCCGGAGTCACAAAACGGATTCCAACGCCCGCGTCGGTTTTAATGTCGGTCTGAGATGTTCCGATCTGAATACTCATCTGCCGCGGTCCCGCCCAGGCGGAGCCCGCATCAAAAAAGGTTTCAAAATCGGCGATGCTTCGCTGATGAGATTTAACGACAGGGAAACTGACGCTGAGGGTCGAAACGTCATAGACCGTTCCGCCGTTGGGATCTCCGACTTCGCCGGTCGGCTCATATCCGCGCAAATCATTTTCCCCTCCCAGGAAAAATCGGTTAAACACGGGGACAACCGTCGTCGATCCGAACGCAGTGATAATCGAAGCCCGGTTCAAGGCGCCGAGGACAAATGGATAATCGTCGATGGAAAACATCTGATAATAAATCGCGTCTTTTAAAGTCGGCTGAAAGAAATTGACCTGGCCCATGAAAGGCCCTCCGGCCAATTCCAACGAAATCATATTTTGGCTGCCGCTGTGGGGATCCCAAATATTATCCCGGGTATCGCGCGAAAAACTGACCGTTCCATAAGAATAAATGCTGGTGCCTTGAGTCAATAAATTATTAAAGCCAGTTTGGATTCCGCTAATTTGCATCTGGGAAAGAGTATAGGAAAAGTTGAGCAGGTATTGATCATCTTCAAAGCGTGGGCCAACGGTCACCGTCGCGCCTTTAGAATAAAGCGTATAGGCATAGAGAGAGCCCCCAAAGGGGCTAATCTGCATGGAATCGAAAAGACTGACCCCTAAACTCGTGGGACTGTTGCCGACAAACGGAGTGCTCCAATTGACGGAATACATCAAAATTCTTTGTCCAAAAGACCAATTGGCCGACAATTTCTGAGCGCGGCCAAGGAAATTCATGTTCGTTAGTGACAGAGTGCCGAATAACCCCATGATCGAGGAATAGGCGCCTCCGGCGGTCATCATTCCCGGCTTGCCTTCGACCACGTCATAGGTCAAATCCACCTCATTAGGGTCATCCGGGCTTTGAATATCCACATTGACGCTGTCAAGAAACCCTAGATTCATCAACATCTCGCGGCTGCGCTTGACCTTTTTGGCGGAAAAGGGATCTCCGGGATTAGTGACAATTTCGCGGCGAAGCGCATAAGTCTTTGTCGTCTTATTTCCCTCCACACGAACGCGTTCGATATAAATGACGTTCCCTTCAAAAATGCTGAAGTGTACGTCCATTTGCTTGGTTTGACTATTATAGGTTTTTATGGGGAATACGCGCGCTTTTAAATACCCCTTATTGGCATATTTCTGCTGAATCGCCCGAATCGTATCGATAAATTTTTCTTCATTAAAAACATGCCCCTGATGATACTCGAGGACCTTATATAAATCAGTCGAGGTAAAAACCAGATTTCCCGAAAAAGTGGTGCCTCCAAACCGGTACAAGGGACCTTCGTTAATCGTTAAATCGATGTAAATTCTCAATCGGTCCAGACTGTGCCAAACAACCGGAGTGCTGATTTTAACATCGCTATAACCATGAATTTCATAATAGGCTTTAATTTTTTCGATATCCTGCGGCAAAGCCTTTCTGGAAAAAGGTTTTCCCCGCTTATTGGACATAAGACCTCTAATTTTACTTTTCTTAAAGGCATGGACCCCTTTGAGTGAAACCCAGAATATCTTAGACTTTTTCCCTTCTGAAATATGAAAAACGATATCGCTTTTGAGAGTCGCCGTATCGGTTTTAACCGTGTCTGAAACCTTGGCATCTAAAAAACCCTTTTTGTCGTAAAGCTTCAGGATTTTAGCCTTGCCTTTATCCAGTTTGACCAAATCCAGGGGATCCCCATGTTTTAAAGCGACTTTCTCGGACAAAACGACTGCGGAAATCGCATGGGCGCCCTTAAAGACGATGGTGTTAATCACCGGACGCTCGGTAATCAAAAATGTCAATTTGACCATATAAGGCGATCCCGATACGTCTTTGTATCTCGCCGGAACCGGAGTTTTAAGCGCGGTAATATCGGCCCCAATTCTCTCAAAATCTCCTAGATCTAAAAGGCTTTGGATGTCTTGACTGAGGTCCGAGCTTTCATAAACTCCGCCTTTTCTGGCCTTGACCTCATCGAGAATGACGCTTTTTCGCACGTTCTTATTGCCGGAAACAACGATTTCTCCGATGACCCAGGGCTCTGGGGGGGGCAAATCGGAATCATCAGAAGTATCCGACTCTGAAGAGGCTTGAGGGCTTGAGGCTGGCGCGGAAGAGCTTGCAACGGAGTTTACAGGAGCGCTCGAGGCCGCGAGAACCTTAAACCCGGCCATCCCAGGCATCGCGCTCGCCGATGATGGGACGATGCTGGAATCCACCGGGCTGGGAAGATCTAATTTAGAGTAAGGGACCGTCATCGTGGAAACCGACGGAACGCTTTGGGCGAAAAGGCCGCCCCCCAGGCCTAAAAAACTAAACAGCAAACTGGAGACAAAAGCGATCACGAGTCTTTAGACCGCCCGATTTTCCAATGCCATAGTTTTGCGCCTTTTAGATGATATCAGATAAATCAACTCGAGGACGAGGTATATTGCCGCACGGAACCTTTCCAAAACCACAGGCTCAAACCGATCAGGGATCCCGAAAGGGCAAAAGAGTACACAATCCATTGCGGCGACAAGAGGCCCAAAAAAGCCCGAACCGGAAAGCTCGTCATGACAGCAATCGGCAAGATAAAGGTCAAAAAAAGTTGAAAAAGCGGGCCATAGACATCGCTGGGAAATCTTCCCATAAACATAATGTCTCGGTATATCCAAATTGTATTTTCCAATTCTTGAGTTCTGACCGCCAGCCCCGCCACCAGGATATGAAATGAAGAGGCGATCAAAACCGCGTTGAGCGTTAAAAAGAAATAAAGAAGGCAGTGAATAAAAAAGGCGGGAGAAAAAAAGCGCGCCAAGATTTCACCGGTCATAACCAGCACCGGCAAAAGCGTAATTGCGTCCATGAAATCAAAAGTCGTCATCGACAATCGAAAAAGGGCAGAGCAAGGTTGAATCAAATAGAAATCAAAATCTCCCTCGGTCACGGCCCGGCGAGCGCTATAAATTCCGCGAAAAAGAATCTGCGCTGAAATATCGACGATATTAAAAGTCAGAAAAAAAAGAGCCGTTTCAGATA
>JAJZJF010000089.1:4783-7297 GCA_021810245.1 bacterium | reverse complement strand
GTGGGAGAAGAAAACACTCGCGAACAAGTCCGCGGCGAGGCCTTGGGCCGGGCGAGGCTTGGGGCAGTCGAGGAATTTCTCGGAGTCGATGTCAACTCAAGATATCTCAGCGTCCAGCACGGCGAGTCAAAAGGAGACGGCCGCCCCGCCACCGAGAGTCTCGTCGAGAACGTCCTGCGCGTCAGCCGAAGAGGCCGCATTTTCAAGGAAAAAATCGTCTCCGAAGGCTATCAGGACGCGCCCAATTGCTCCGCTTGCCTCTATCGAGCCGAAATACGGGCTTGCGTGGCGCCGGTGCGCCGGACGCAAAATGATTTAAGCGTGCGCTTAAGTCTTTCGCGCTCTCATTTCGTGGAGAATGACTCCATGAAAGCGCGCGTTCTTTGCTCTCAAGACTGTTTTGTCTACATTTACGACGTCGGCCCCCAATGGCAGGCGACGCTTCTTTCCCCTTCGGACTTGTCCGCCGCCCCCAAAAAATTGTCGGCGGGAGAATCCTGGACCTACCCGGACGCCAAAACACTGGCGAGCGGCCTCGAACTTTTGGCCCAAATCCCAAAAGGGCAATCAACCTCCATGGGGACCATCCACGTCATCGCCGTCAAAAAACCCTTGTCGCCGGATATGATGGACCCCGCCAACGGGGGATACTTGAAGATATTAAGAAAGCTCAATGACTTAGGAGAGGCTTGGGCGGAAGACGAAGCTCCGTTCGTGATCTACAAGAAATGAACTCGACGACAAAAAAAATCGCCGCGGCGGTCTGTTCCGTTTTTCTGGCGATTCCTGCCTGGTCAAAAGACCTCGGGGCGCTTCAAACCCTCAAAAACGCCGCCGCGTCCTACGGAATATCAGAGGAGGCGAAAAGTTCCGCCCCAAAGCCCGTCCTCGCGGGTTTTGTGGAGTCTTCGCCGGACATCGCTCCGCCTTTGCCCGCCCGCTTCACGATTCGCGAGAGGTTTTTTTCCCTCACGGACGCCTTCGATCTTAAATCCGGGGATCAAAAGCTGGGAACCCTGACGGAAAAGTTTTTTAGCTTGACAAAATCCTTCCGTTATACCGACTCCTCGGGCCGCTGCGCGGCCAAGGCCCGCGCTAGGTTTTTTTCCTGGGGAACGCGCATCGACGTCGCGGACTGCCAAGGCCACAAGATAGGCTCTATCAAAGAAAATGTCTTGAAATCTCTGTTAAAGGTCTACACGGTTTATTCCATTTTGGACGCCCACGGCCGCGAGATCGCAAAATCAAGAAAAACGGAATGGATATCCACCGACGTCGTCTTGCGAAGAGAAAATGGCGGCCTCATCGCCAAACTCCATCGGCCATGGCTGAATCTTCTCGCGGACAAATGGACGGTAAGCGTTCAAGACCCCAGTGCCCTCGACTCCCGCCTGATCGTGATGATCGCGGCCTACAAGACCTCGGTTGACAACGACCGCAGAAGAGAAAATTTAAATCGCGCTTCCAGAAAGTAGAAAACCATGGCGCAAAAATCGGCAAGCATGGTTTTAGCGGCCGTTGCCGTTTTGTCATTTGGGAAGATGAGCATGGGCCAAACGCCCGGCTTTTCAAAGACTCTCTCAGAAGCGCGCTCGGCCATAATCCAACCCGCCTTGGCGCTTAAGGATCGAATGAAAGAACGCCCCAAAATAGCGCCGCCGCCGAATTTTGGGATGGTTTCAGAAGGAATTTACCGCGGGGGCAGGCCTAAAACCGCGGGGAACTTCGATTATTTAAAGAATCTCGGCGTTTCCACCGTGATTGATTTGGAGTATTTCCACGAGGACTCGCCGATCTTCTGCCGCCCCCGCGGCCTCAACTGCGTCCGCGAGCGGCTGCTTTTATTTCCCTTTGACGACGAATTCTTCAACTGGAAAACTTTTCGCGAGGCCTTCCGTCTCGTTTTATCCGAACGGGCACGCGGGCACGTCGTTTACTTTCACTGCAAGGACGGCTCCGACAGAACCGGGACTCTCGCCGCCGCGCTTATGATCCGAAACGCCGCCTGCGGCGTCCCTCCCAATGCCGCAGCCCAAAATGCTCTCTGGACAAGAGTAGACCAAACGCTCAGCCAATACGGTTTTCACAAAGTTTTTGCCGTTCTCCACGAAAAAATCAAGTCTTGGATATACGCCCCATCGAATAACCGCTGGTTGTGCCGATAGCCGCGCTGTTTTTTTAATTTTAAGCCGTGACTGGCTTAAAATTTCGGGCGACAGTCGAGCCAATTTCGCTCAGATTTTCAATGACGGTCGCGCCTGCGCTTTTCAAAGCCTCGATTTTAGAGGCATGGGTTCCAGCCGAGCCCTCAACGATGGCCCCGGCATGGCCCATGCGGCGTCCCGGAGGAGCGCTTTTTCCGGCAATGAAAACAAAAAGAGGTTTTTTCATCCGCGCCTTATAAAAAGCCGCCGCGTCTTCCTCGGCGGACCCGCCGATCTCGCCAATCATGACTATCGCCTCGGTCTGCGAATCGCGCTCAAACAAGTCAAGAATATCCACAAAACTAGATCC
>JAJZJF010000089.1:0-4683 GCA_021810245.1 bacterium | reverse complement strand
TCATCCGCGCCTTATAAAAAGCCGCCGCGTCTTCCTCGGCGGACCCGCCGATCTCGCCAATCATGACTATCGCCTCGGTCTGCGAATCGCGCTCAAACAAGTCAAGAATATCCACAAAACTAGATCCCGGAATCGGATCGCCTCCAATTCCAACCACCGTCGATTGTCCCAGCCCTTTTTGGCTCAATTGATGCACGGCCTCATAAGTCAAAGTCCCCGAGCGCGAGACTAGCCCAATGGGGCCTTTTTTATGGATATACCCTGGCATGATCCCGGCCTTAGATTCCTCAGGAGTAATAACTCCTGGGCAATTAGGACCAATCAGGCGCGCCTGGGGAGCGTGGGTTTTAAGAAATTGCTTGGCCTTGGCCATATCCAGAACGGGAATTCCCTCGGTAATGCAGATAATGAGAGAAATCCCGGCTTTCCCAGCCTCCATGACTGAATCGGCCGCGGCAGGCGCGGGAACAAAAATCAAAGAGACATTGGCCTCCGTTTTTTTAACCGCTTCTTCAACGGTATTAAAAACCGGCCTATCTAAATGGGTCGTGCCGCCTCTTCCCGGGGTCACTCCACCAACGATTTGAGAGCCGTATTCAATGCATTTACCCGCATGAAAAGAGCCCGCGGATCCCGTAAAACCTTGCACAATAATGCGCGAATCTTTATTTAATAAAATGCTCATTAGATTTTCCCCCCCGCGGCGGCGACGCTTTTTTGCGCGGCATCCCACAAACTGGAAGCCGTAATTAGGCGCGTTCCCGAGCGGTCTAATATTTCCCGTCCTTTTTCGGAATTGGTTCCTTCTAAGCGAACCACCAGTGGAACTTGCAGCTTCATTTTTTTCAATACGGCTAAGATGCCTTCGGCGATCATGTCGCAGCGGACAATGCCCCCGAAAATATTAACCAGAATCGTTTTAACCTTTGGATCTTTGAGGATAATTTTAAAAGCCCGTTCAACCCGTTCTTGATTGGCGGCGCCGCCCACATCTAAGAAATTGGCAGGACTGCCTCCCGCCAAGGCGATGGTATCCATGGTTCCCATCGCCAAACCGGCGCCGTTGACCATGCATCCAATGTTTCCGTCGAGACCTACATATGAGATATCATGTTTTTTGGCCTCTCTTTCAGCGGGAGAAGCCTCAATGTCAACGCGTTTAGAGAAATCCGCATGGCGAAATAGCGCGTTATCATCAGTAACGATTTTCGCGTCCAAGGCCACAAAGCCCTTGGGGGTGAGAACTAGGGGATTGACTTCAAGCAAACCCATATCCTGGTCGATAAAAAGTTTGACGAGAGTCATCGCCACTTGGCAAAAAGATGCGATATGCCCAGCGGGCACGCCTAATTCAAAAGCGAGAGCGCGCGCCGCGAAAGGGAGAAGGCCAAAGACAGGGTCGACCGGTTTTTTAATGATTTCCTCCGGATGTTCGGCGGCCAAGGTCTCAATTTCCACTCCGCCCTGAGAAGAAGCGATTAAAACAGGAGAGCCTATTTTTCGATCGATGGCGACCGAGAAATAAAATTCTTTCTCTATTTTGACGCCCTGTTCCACCAAGACCTGTTCAACCTTAAGAGCTTGGCCATGGGTTTGATGGGTTGACATCTTCATTCCGATCATCGCCTTGGCGAAAGCCCTGGCTTCGGCTGGAGTTTTGGCGAGCTTAACGCCCCCGGCTTTTCCGCGGCCTCCGGCTAAAACCTGGGCTTTTAAGACCCACGGCCCTTTCTTAAGCCGCTTTAAAATAGAATTAATTTGAGCTGGCTTATCAATGACGCCGCCAAACTCAGGAAGCGGCACCTTAAGAGATCTGAAAATTTCTTTTCCTTCGTATTCCAATAATTTCATAGTTTCCTCGCTTAACCCAATTTAGGCCGCCACCGTCCAAGTCTCAGAGCCTTTCAGCAATTTCTCCAAATCCGCGGAGGAAGATTTCTTTGCCTCGGCAATCTGGGCATCCATCAGATCATTAAGGACCGGGCGGGAAACGCTATGAAATACCCCCTGTGGAACGGGAAAATTGGGCCGCTCCATATGCGACAAAAGATAGGCGAGCGGAGCGGAGGTCTCATCGTGGACTAAAATATCGGCAGGCACTTGCCCGGGCTCAAACTCGACGACTTCCAAATTCCAACCTTTGAGGCGAATGCCTTTATTTTTGTTTTTTCCAAACACAAGCGGTTTACCATGTTCTAAAGTCACCGTGGTCTCGCTTTGAAGGCTTTTGTCTGAAACCTCCGACCAGGCCCCGTCGTTAAAGACAATACAATTTTGGAAGATTTCAATTAATGCTGAGCCTTTATGTTTGGCGGCTTTGTCTAAAACCTGGGACAAGGCGTTTAAATCCGTATCCACGGCCCGAGCCACAAAAGTGGCCTCCGAAGCCAAGGCGACAGCTATAGGGTTAAGGGGCTGATCGATAGAGCCGTAGGGAGTTGATTTAGTCTTTTTTCCCATTTCGGAAGTCGGTGACAATTGCCCTTTGGTTAAGCCGTAAATCCGGTTATTAAACAGAAGGATTTTAAGATCGGCGTTTCGCCTGAGGGCATGAATCAGATGATTGCCGCCAATCGAGAGTCCGTCGCCGTCTCCAGTAACCACCCAAACCATCAAATCCGGCCGGGCGCATTTAAGGCCTGTCGCCAATGTTGGAGCGCGTCCATGAATTGAATGGAAGCCATATGTGTTCATATAGTAAGGAAAGCGAGAGGAGCATCCAATGCCGGAAACAAAGACGATCTTCTCCCGGGGAATGCCCAAGGTCGGCATCAATTTTTGCACCGTGGCCAATATCGCGAAATCTCCGCAGCCGGGACACCAACGCACCATCTGATCCGAAACGAAGTCCTTGCGGGATAAAACCGGTCCCGAGGCCGGAAGATTCTCGATTTCTTTTTCGTTTTCCATTTATGCCCCTCTCAAAACCGTCTCAATAAAGCTTTCAATTTCAGCAATTTTAAATGGTTGCCCTTTGATCTTGCTAAGACCAAGCGCTGGAATAGCGAACTTGGCGCGAATGACCTTAAGCAACTGTCCAAGATTCATTTCCGCAACCACGACCTTCTCAAAACCCGCCAACAAATCCCCGAAATCGGAAGGGAGAGGATTGATATATCTCAGGTGAATTGCCGACACCGATTCTTTTTTGCTCTGAAGATTCTTGACAGCGGCGGAAATAGCCCCAAAGGTGCTCCCCCAACCGATGACCAGAACCTTCCCCTTTTTGGGCCCCAACACCTGCGTCGGAGGAATGTCTTGGGCGATTTTATTGACCTTAGCTGCGCGCAAACGCACCATCCGCTCGTGATTTTCCGGATCATAACTGACATTTCCGGAAATCTCTTGTTTCTCGATACCGCCAATCCGATGCTCGTAGCCGGCCAGCCCCGGAGCGGCCCAAGGGCGCGCCAAGGTTTTCTCATCTCTCAGATAAGGTTTAAATTGCGCCGGGAGAGGAAGCGTCGGCATGTCGAACTTTTTAATATCGGAGGCGCTGGGAATTTTCCACGGCTCCGATCCGTTGGCAAGATACCCATCCGTCAAGAGAAAAACCGGCGTCATATATTTTATCGCAATGCGGCAAGCCTCGATGGCGGCGTCAAAGCAATCGGAAGGCGTGGATGCCGCAATCACGGGAACGGGACTCTCGCCGTTGCGGCCATAAAGGCATTGCAAGAGATCCGCCTGCTCGGTCTTGGTTGGAAGCCCCGTTGAAGGGCCGCCGCGCTGAACATCTAATATGACCAGGGGCAATTCCGTCATGACCGCCAAGCCAATCGCCTCGGATTTAAGCGCGACCCCAGGGCCACTGGTTCCCGTCACAGCCAGATGTCCACCAAAAGCCGCGCCAATAGCGGAACCAACAGCCGCAATTTCATCTTCTGCCTGAAAAGTCTTGACCCCAAAAGCTTTGTGTTTGGACAATTCATGCAAGACATCCGAAGCCGGAGTAATTGGATAAGACCCGTACCACAGCCCCAGCCCCGACACCTGGGAAGCCGCGATGAACCCCAAAGCGGTCGCCTCGTTTCCGGTGATATTACGATAAAGTCCCGGCGCCAAGGAAGCCTTCCGAACATGATAGTGAAATCCAAATATTTCGGCCGTTTCCGCGTAAGCGTTTCCCGCGAGCAAGGCCTTTTTGTTGGCGTCAACCAAAAGGGGCGTTTTTTTAAACTTGGATTCGATCCATTTGAGCGTTCCTTCCATGGGTCGATCATAAAGCCAATACATCATTCCAAGCGCGAAAAAGTTTTTACAGCGCTCAACCTGCACCTTGGTCAAAGCCAAGCCGCTTAAGGCATTTCCGGTCAGCCGGGACAAATCAACCTTGATCACGCGGAAATCAGACAACGATCCGTCTTCAAGAGGATTTTTCTCATAACTGACTTTATTTAAATTCTGCGAAGTAAATGAATCCACGTTTGCGACCAGAATCCCGCCTTTTTTAAGGTCTTTGATATTGGCCTTGAGAGCAGCGGGATTCATCGCCACCAAAACATCGGGAGCGTCTCCCGGGGTCAAGACTTCGCGAGAGCTAAAATGAATCTGGTATCCGGAAACTCCGGGGAGTGTCCCGACGGGCGCGCGTATTTCTGCCGGGTAATCCGGCAAGGTCGACAAATCATTGCCCGCCAAGGCCGTTGAGGTCGTAAATTGCATCCCGGTCAATTGAATTCC
>JAJZJF010000088.1 GCA_021810245.1 bacterium | reverse complement strand
TTGAATGGACATTGGATATGGATTATTCCCAGCGGGAAAAAATCATTTCTCTATCCATCGCCCGAAGCAAAGCCAATAACCCTCTTTCAAGGCCATTTGTGGATTGAGTCTGAGGGAGAATCTTTTATCGAACAAAACGGGCAAGCCCTTGGGAAAGACGAGCTTCTTCTTTGGCGAGAAAAAAATCCCGAGGCTCCCAAGCCCCTCATCCGCTACAGCTCTGATTTAAAGCGGATGGCTATCACCTCAAACAAAAAAACCACAGTCTATGATTTAACAAGCGGGCAAAAGCTGGGAAGACTTTAAAAACTTTTTTTCTTGGGCTTTTGCCTTTCCAAAGAAAGGTATTTGACAAATCTCTTAAAATCGGGATAAAACTTCTTGAAATAAGATCGCAGCGCCCGATAGTGAATGAGATAGTATCCCGGGCCCTTGGGAATCAGCCAAGTTTCCGTTATAAAAACATCCGCAGCAGATCCCGGCAAATCGTTTTTTGGGTAGACGTAACTCTTATAGCGAACTCCCTTGCCTGAATAGGTTGACACATGGACGCTAAACAAGACATGCGCGTCATCTAAAGTCCCGGCCTCCCGCATTTTTTCGAGAAGAATCTCTTGGCTTTGATAGTCCTTCATCCCGCGCTCAAAGAATTGAACGGCAATCCGAGCGCGATCCTTGGGCTCAAGCCACTCCGCCCCGCCTAAAATCAGCTTCCTCGGCCACCTGAGTTTGGTTGGAATGTAGGAAAATGAGCTAATGGAAACGGCTTGAACCTTTCGCCTTTTCCAAAACGGCCCTTGCGTTGCGGGAGATTGCGGATCGCCGATTTCAGCCAAGCGATTTTCTATCGCATCCGACCAAAGAGTATTGGCGTAAAACCTCCGCGCCACGCGCAAGGATGCGGCCTCGGACAAAGCCGTTTGGTCTAAATGGACATAGTCGACCGGGGGCTTGACTGAATAAAGATGAAACGGCCACCACAGCCTTTTTAATCTCAATCCGATATGTTCGGCGATAATCGCCGGATCTTCGGTCGCCGTATAAACGGTCAGATTCCCGGCGAAAGAGAATCGATCTTCTTTGACTTTCACCTCCATTTCTTTCTCAAGTTCAGGCTTAAACGGATAATAAAGGCGCAATCCAAAAAGCCGGTAGGAAACCAAAATCGGGCGATACGTTCCGGGCGGAATATTGACCGCGAAAAGACACCCGCTATTTCCTTGATCGCCCAAAATTGGATGATCTAAATCCAGATGGCCGAATTTGTCGGACTGGGCCCAAATAATTTTAGTGGCGGGATGCGCGAAGAGACTAAACCAATCAGTATGCAGAAAATAAACGCAAGCCGACATCCCGCCATTCTGAAGAGAAACCGCCTGCCTGGACGCGGGAAGAGTCGAACACCCAAAAGCAAGAAACAAAAGGGAGAGCGAAAAGCAAAAGAAAGAAACGGAAAGAAACGGGAAGAAACGGAAACAGCCTTTTTCCGTTGCTTCCCGTTCTTTCTTCATGAAATCAGTTTAGTATAATTGGGGCATGTCCGAGTCATCTGACAATTTCGAGTTTGAAAAACTCGCCCATGACATGGCGCTTGTCCGCATTACCAAAGAAGACCCGTCTTATAAAGCTTCCGAGACAGCCGCTGAAATTATTCAAGAACTCGTTTTTCTAGCGATTACCAACACCAAAGGCAAACAAGATCCGCATATCACGCTCAAAGAAATTTTCCGCGGCGTCACCCAAGCTCTCTTTGCCTTAAACAAAGACATGCCCCAAGCCTGCGTTCGCCTGCTTCAGGAAATCCCGCATTTATCCGAGCGTCTTGAACTCGATTTCGCGACCTTGATGACCTGGGCCATGGAAGGAATAGCGAGCCTCTCCGCTCCATTGGGCCGCGAGAATTGCCACAAGATTCGCGCAAAGATCGATGAAAATTTCATGGGGACGGGAGAGATTTTTGAAAAACTTTGCGCCCAAAACCATTAAGTGAAAATCGCTCTTGCGCAAATTAACCCCACGATCGCCGACTTTAGCGGCAATCTCAAAAAAATCAGGGATTTTTCCGCCAAGGCCCAAAAGCAAGGGGCCAGCCTGGTCGTTTTTCCCGAACAAGCTCTATCCGGATACCCCGCTCTTGATTTGTGGGAAGACCCGGCCTTTATACGAGAAAACAGCCGCGCGATCAAAAAATTAGCGGCGGAAAGCGGAGAATTAGGCATTATCGTCGGCTTTTCTTCGTTTAATAGCGCTCCTTTTGGCAAGCCCATTCACAATTCTGCGGCCCTTCTCCACCGCGGAAAAATCAAGGCCTCGCGCCATAAGACCCTTCTTCCCACCTACGACGTTTTCGACGAAGCGAGATATTTCAAGCCGGCTAGGTCTAATCCGCCGTTTAAGTTTAAAGGAAAAACCATTGGGCTCACTATCTGCGAAGACGCTTGGTTTAGCGAAAAAAACGGAAACAAAAAACTCTACCAGACAGACCCTATCGGTCTTCAAGCGCGCCAAGGCGCCGATATTCTCATTAATATCTCGGCTTCGCCCTTTATTCGCGGAAAAAACCTCCAGCGCCGGAAAATCATGTCGGCTCACGCGAGAAAAAATCAATTGCCGTTTTTTTACTGCAACATGACGGGCGGAAACGATGAAATTGTTTTTGACGGACGCAGTTGCGTTTTTGACCACAAAGGGCGCCTGATTGACCAGGCCAAGGCTTTCAGCGAGGATATCCTTCTTGTCGATTTAGAAAATATGCCGCCGCCCGCTTCTCCAAGTGACATGAGCGAAATCGAGGAAATTGAAGGCGCGCTAATCACCGGAATTGGGGATTATCTCTCCAAATGCAAAATTTCCAAGGTCTTTGTGGGTTTAAGCGGCGGAATTGATTCCGCCGTTGTCGCCGCCTTGGCCGTAAAAGCTCTAGGGAAAGATCGCGTGACTGGAGTCTCCATGCCGTCTCGCTATTCTTCGCAAGGTTCGATTGTTGACGCAAAAACTCTCGCCCAAAACCTTCAAATTCGTTTTCTCAGCGTTCCCATTTCGAGTCTTCATGACTCCTACAAGGAAACTCTTAAAAATTTTATCGGCGGAAATCCGGAAGACCTTTGGGAACAAAACATTCAAGCCCGCATCCGCGGAAATATATTGATGGCCTTGGCCAATAAAGAGGGGGGAATGGTTCTCACCACCGGAAACAAGTCCGAACTTTCGGTCGGATACTGCACGCTTTACGGCGACATGAGCGGCGGTCTTGCGCCCTTAGCGGACGTTCCTAAAGAGACGGTCTATCAACTCGCCCAATGGATTAACCGGGAAAAAGAAATTATCCCTTTAAATTCAATTCAGAAAGCTCCTTCCGCGGAATTAAAGCCCGGACAAAAAGACGAAGACGATCTGCCGCCTTACCCCGTTCTCGATCAAATTCTCAAACTCCATATCGAAGAAAGGCTCGGCCTTGATGAGATCGCCAAAAAAGGCTTCTCTAAAAATTTGGTCAAAGAAACCTTGCGCCGCATCGAGCTTTCGGAACACAAGCGCCGACAGGCCCCGCCGTCCATCAAAATATCCCCCAAGGCCTTTGGAGTCGGACGCCGGATGCCTATCGCGCGCGGAACTTATTTAGACGAAGAGCTTTGAAGCTCGGAGAGGTCCGCGATTTGCTTGAAAAGGCGGACCATTTTCGCTAAAAGCTGAAGGCGGGCTTCTTTGAGCCCAGGGTCTTCCGCCATGACCATCACTTTCTCAAAGAAAAGATCGAGATGAGGCTTAATTTGAACGAGAGTTTTAAGGCTTCCATCAAAATCATCGGACGCTATTTTTTCTTTGACGGAATTTTCCAGGTCCATCAATATTTTTAAAAGCGCGATTTCCGAAGGCTCAATGAGCCGCTCCTGGCTCAAAACGCCATTCCCGTTTTCATATTGAGCCTGTTTTAAGATATTGGAAGCGCGTTTAAATGAAATCGCCAAAGGCTCAAAGTCGGCCTCTTTTCTAACGGCCCTAACGGCACTTAGGCGAAGATAAGTTCGGTTGAGTCTCTTAAGAGCGCCCGCTTTCACCGCGCGGATTTCATCAACGGAAAATCCTTTTTCTTCAAAGAATGATTGGGCGCGTCCCCAGAGAAAATCTAAAATTTCATCTCGAACTTGGACGAAACGATCTTCCGAAAGATTGATCGGCTGATTTTTCAAAGCAAGAGAAACCGCTTTTTCCAAATCAATCGGCAACTGCCGTTCAAGAGCAATACGAATAATGCCAAAGGCTTGCCGTCTTAACGCATATGGATCGGCGCTTCCAGTGGGAATGAGGCCCGCGGCAAAGCAGCCGGCAATGGAATCGAGTTTTCCGGCTAAAGAGGCAATCGAGCCCTCCACCGTGGTTGGAATCGGAGATTTTGGGCCTATTGGAAAGTAAAATTCCTCAAGCCCTAGAGCGATTCTTTCGTCTTTTCCATCGAGTCTCGCATAAATGCCACCCAAGGTTCCTTGTAATTCCGGAAATTCCTTGACGAGGTTCGTCGTTAAATCGGCATAACAAAGCCTAGACACCTCCGCGCAAGAATCTTCGCTGACCAAAAAATCGCCTAAAAGACCGATCAAGTCTTTCGCCAGTTTTTCGACTCGAGAGGCTTTTTCTGCCATCGTGCCTAAATCTTTCTGATAGACCACCCGCGTAAGTTCCTCCAAATAGGATTCAAGAGGGCGCTTGCGGTCTTTCTCAAAAAAGAAAACGGCGTCATTTAAGCGCGCGACTAAAACCCGCTCAAAACCTTCTCTGACTAAATTCTGGCCCTCGGAAACGCCGTCCCTGACTCCCATAAAGGCGTTGATGACCCGTCCGGAACGGAGGAGCGGGAAAAATTTAAGCTGTTTTTTCAAAACCAGGCTAATCAAAGGCTGCGGAAGTTCAAGAAACTTCTGTTCAAAATGCCCCAAGACCGGAACCGGATGTTCGGTCATCGCGACAATCTCGGAAATTAAATCTTCGTCTTTATCCCAAACGCCGCCGCCTTCGCCAGCGGCCCAATCCAATTGCTTGATTAAAATTTTCCGACGCTCCTCAATGGAAACCACAACCGCCATATTCCTTAAAATTTTTTCATAATCGGGCGCATTTTCTATTTTTGCGGATTTCCCATTGAGACCGCGCAACACCCGGGAAGTTTTAATGCCGACCAAGGAAAAAGAAACCGGAGATGTTCCCCAAAGGGAAACAAAGGAGCGAATCGGCCGGGCAAATTTAAAGCGAGTCTCTTCCCATTCCATGGACTTTGGAAACTCTAGCGAAGAAATAACTCTAACCGCGACCTCGGCTAAAATTTCACGCGATGAGCGGCCCGGACGATGGACGACAATCGCCAACTGCTCTCCCTTAGGGGTTTTTTCTATGAGAAGCTGATCCGGCGCGACATTGTATTTCCGGGCGAAACCTTCGGCCGCCAAAGAATAGCTACCATCAGGATTTTTGAGCCGGGAAGCGGGGGGACCGAAAAATTTTTCGCTTAAGGCCTCGGATTTCGGCGCGACAGATTCAATCAGCGCCGCAAGCCTTCGCGGAGTCCCAAAAGTTTTCAGCGATTTAAACGAAAGGCGGCTGGCCTTTAAATTTTCCGACATCTTGGCGGCCAAACTCTCAAGAGCGGGAGACAAAAACCGCGCCGGAAGAGGTTCAAGCCCTATTTCTAAAAGATAGTCCTGCGCCTCCAGATCATTTTTGAGCGGCAAATTCTTTTTTCTTAGCATTTTCCAGTTCCCAATGGCATGTAATGACTTTTTTGGCCAACCCGCGCACGCGGGCGATATACTGAGCCCTCTCTGTTACCGATACCGATCCGCGCGCTTCCAAAATGTTAAAACAATGCGAGAGTTTAAGAACACAATCGTACGCCGGAAGAGAAAGCCCCTTTAAAACCAGGCGCTCGCCTTCCTTTTCATAATCCTCGAAATGGCGGGCCAACATCTCAACATCGGCTTCCTCAAAATTGTATACCGAGAACTGTCGCTCAGCCTCTTTAAAGATTTCTCCGTAAGATTGTTCATCGTTAAACTGGAGTTCGAAAACCGAATCTTTTTTCTGCAAATACATCGCGATTCGCTCAAGGCCGTAGGTGATTTCGACAGAAACGGGAAATAAAGGCGCTTGTCCCATCTGTTGAAAATAGGTAAATTGAGTAATCTCCATTCCATCCAGCCAGACTTCCCATCCTAATCCAGAAGCGCCCAAGGTCGGAGACTCCCAATCATCCTCAATCCAGCGCAAATCATGCTTTTTAATGTCTAACCCCAAACTCTTTAAAGAACCTAGGTATAAATCGGTCACATCGCGCGGAACAGGCTTGAGAAGAACTTGAAACTGATAATACTTTCCCAAACGATTAGGATTGTCTCCATAACGCCCGTCGGCCGGGCGCCGACAGGGCTCGGGGTAGGCGATTTGAACTGGAGAAGAACTGATCGCGCCGAAAAAAGTCGCCGGATTAAAAGTGGCCGCCCCTTTTTCGACGTCATATGGCTCAATGAGAAGGCATCCCTTTTGGGACCAGAACTCTTTTAAGGCTAAAATAATATTTTGAAAATTCATCATAACGGAACGCGCTCCTCTAAAGCCTTCGCCGCCAGCATAGATTTTATAAATATTGGAGCTTTTAAAACGCGGTGAGATTCTTCCTCTACCTTTTCCTCGACTAAGCGCCGAATCTGAGCGTTGAGGCCTAAATCAAAAGGGAGCATTGACAGTTCCGCAAAAGAATATTGGTAGAGCGCCTCCCACATCGAAGGGGAAATTTCGTTTTTGAATGGAGATTTCTCGCGCACGCCAAAACCCGCCAATTCTAAAAGGCGAAGCCCGAAAGCCGCTATCATTAATTGAGAAGGCTCTTGCGAATCCAAAAATAAAAGGGCGTCCTTTAACAACTCGTATTTTTCAGGGCCAGGAAGGTCAAAGACGGTCAATGCGCTGAGAAGTTCGCAACAAAGAAAAGCTTCCGAAAGAGAATCCAAGTTTTTTCTAATTCCGGGAAAACTCGAAAACAAACTTCCGCCCGTCGCTTTGACATATCCTGTTCCAGGAGTCGCATGAAAACGATATTCGCAATGCGCAAACGGCTCTGAAAAAGCCTTCATTTTCCGGCCAACCCCATTGACCCCAGAAAACTTAACCCAAATTTTCCCCAAATCCTTCGTATAAACGACGGACAATCGCCCTGATTCCCCGAAGTCCCTTCGGGACAAGACGATTCCGGGAGTCAAGATAAAAGGCATTAGGCTTTCTCTTTTGATGCAAGCATCGCCAACATATCGTCGGCAAAATTTTTTGGAATTTCCACAAAAAGGCCGCGCTCCCGATCAGACAAGTTCTCAAGAACAGGAGCAATGGACTGCGGGTCCAAACCGCAAAAAAGAAAATATTTCTCCG
>JAJZJF010000087.1 GCA_021810245.1 bacterium | reverse complement strand
TTTGGCCGCGCGGTGGCGGATAATCCCCAGGACCCTAAGGCGCATATGATGTTGGGCGTCGCCTATTATTGGCTTGGAGAAGTGAAAAAATCTCTTGAGCAATATCAAGCCAGCCTGGAATTAGACCCTAAAAGCGCCCAAGTTTATATGTTGATTGGAATCTCCTTGGCTTGGGAAGGCAACAATCAAGGCGCATACCAGGAGTTTGAGACCGCGGCCAAGCTCAACCCTTCCAGGCCCGATATCCAAATGAATCTCGGTTCTGTCGAGGAAACCCTCGGCAAAATCCAGGATGCGCTGGAGCACCTTCGGGAAGCGGTCAGTCTCGATCCTAAATATCCCCTCTATCATTATCAACTGGGAATGCTCTATCGCCGTCTTGGCCGCTACACTGAAGCGACCGATGAATTTGCCGCCGCTTTAGAAATTTTTCCTGATTATGAGGACGCGCTCCTCGAAATGGGGTCAATGGCGGAAAGAGATCATCATTTTAGAAAGGCCATGGATGATTTTAGCCACGCCGTAGATTTAAAAGAAAGAGATTCCGTTGCCAGGCTTTTACTCGCGCATCTCTATCTACTTGAAAACAAATATAAGGACGCGCGCTTGGTCATGGCCAACGCTTTTGATCTCACGCCAAAAGAAGGCGGCCCGGGGCTGAGACTTTCGCTCTCCTATTCTGGCGGGAAATCAAAAAACGCTCCGCAGAAGAATCAAAAGCCGCAAAAACCGCGAAAAAATCATAGCCCAACCGCTAAACCCCAGCCAAAATCTCCCTCGAATGACCCGTTGAACGTCTTTAAGAAAAATCTCGAGCGCATTCCGCTCAACCAGGGCGCGATTTTACAAGTTGAAGTGGTCTTCATGCCAAAGCCAAAACTTAAGCTCGCCGATAATGAAAGCAATTCTTCCCTACAAAAAGAGCTGGAGAAAAAATTGGGCGACCAACAGGCCACTCCCCAAGCCGTCCAAAGAGAATATCCCATTCATGCGGGAAACGCCCAGGAAAGAAAGGCTGAAATCGCTCAAATTATTAAAAACCTCAAACAAACTCTCAACAAAGCTCCCCCCAACTCCAATGTAAGGTTTGGAATGAACTTAACCTACAAAAACTTAGAGCATGTCTCGACCGGCGGTGCGCGACCGACTAACAATCCGCTTAACGTTTCTTACCAGCCCCACGCGGTTGGAAACGATTTGGGGCTTTGGATTATGGGAACCGGTTGGATGGATTTGGTTTCCGAAATTTTGCCAAAACCGGGGCAAACCGTTCATCATCCTGATCAAACGGATTGGTGGACCGAAGAAGGCTTGGGATATGCGACCTTGGGAAAAGGCCCCGAAGCCTTGGCCGATTTTGAGCGGGCCTGTCGTCTCGATCCCAAAAACGATGTCGCCTGGCTTGGGCGCGCGGTCGCGTCCATCATCATGGGAGATGAAAAAGGCGCGCTCAAGTATCTCAGAAAATCTCTTTCTCTCAATCCTCAAAATAAAACAGCGAAAGAAGGGCTTAAATGGCTTTTAAAGCCTTCCGCCCAAACTCACAAAGGACCCTCCCAACAATGAAAAGAGACTTCATGAGCGCTTTTGTCGAGCGCATCCATTTTGTCGGCATCGGCGGAGTTGGAATGAGCGGCATTGCCGAGGTGCTTTTAAATCTCGGATACCAGGTCTCCGGTTCGGATCTTAAAGACGGCGAAACGACCCGCCGCCTCAAAAGCCTTGGCGCAAAAATCTTTTATGGCCACAAAGCCTCTCATATAGAGGACGCGCAGGTCATTGTCATTAGTTCCGCGGTGTCGCTTCAAAACCCCGAGGTTTTAGAAGCCCAGAAAAAACGCATTCCGGTCATTTCACGAGCGGAAATGCTTTCTGAAATCGGCCGGATGAAAAAAACCGTCACCATCGCGGGCTCCCATGGGAAGACGACTACAACCTCAATGACGGCGATGGCGTTAAGCAAAGCCAAGGCCAAGCCGACCATGATTATCGGGGGGCGCCTAAAAAATATTCACGCCGGCGCAAGGCTGGGGATCAGCGATTATCTCGTCGTCGAAGCCGATGAATCCGACGGTTCTTTTGTCCACCTCTCCCCCTTGGTCGCCATTGTCACCAATATCGACAATGATCATCTTGACTTTCACAAAACAATGGAGGCGCTTAAAAATTCTTTTGTCGAACATCTCAAGCGCCTGCCCTTCTACGGCGCGGCAATTCTTTGTTGGGACAATCCTCTTCTTCGGGAAATCTCCAAATCTCTTTCAAAGCCGGTCATCACTTACGGCTTTGGAAAATCGAGCCAATGGACGGCCCAAAATATCCGCCTTTCAAAAGATGGTTCGGACTTCGAGGCTTTCTTTAAAGGCGAAAAGAAAGGCGAAATTCATCTCTCCGTTCCCGGAAAGCATAATGTTCTTAATAGCCTTGCCGCCCTCGCTGCGGGAAACTTTCTCGGCTTTGATCTTAAACTTCTGGCCGCGGGGCTTTCTGAATTTAAAGGCGTCGGCCGCAGGCTTGATCTCATCGGAAAAGCGAAAGGCGTCGAATTTGTCGACGATTATGGGCACCATCCGACTGAAATTAAAGCCACACTGTCGGCAGTCTCAAATCTTTGGAAAGCTAAGCGCGTCATCGTCCTTTTTCAACCTCACCGTTTTAGCCGCACCAAACTTCTGGCGAACGATTTTGGGCCTGTGTTTAAAGGAGCGGATATAGTTTTTGTGACCGATATTTATCCCGCCGGAGAAAAGCCAATCCCTGGAGTCACGTCTCAACTCATTATCGACTCAATAAAAAAAGCGGGCGTTTCTTGCGCACCTTTTTCGAACACGCAAACCTTGGCCCGGCAGCTCCGAAAGGGAGATTTAGTTTTGACCCTAGGAGCTGGAGACATACGCAAAACAGGCGAAGAGCTCTTGCGCCTCCTCTAAGACCCCTCAAAAGAAAAGCGCCCTTCTCAATGGTTTGGATTGGGCGGCGGATTTTTGTCCGGAGTTCCCTGAAAAACGGTGGACCCGGGAAAAGAGTCAAGGACCGTTCCATTTTTTCCAGGAACCGGTTGTTCAATCGGATTAACCTTTTTTAGATGGGGCATCGCGCTAGCCCTGTTAGATTTTTTGTAGCCAGTCGCGCCGGCGCCCGTTCCATTAAGGCCCGAAGCTCCGGCTTTTGAGTTTTTCGCGGCTTGGGCAAAACAAGCCTTAACAATCGCGTTTTGTTGTTTTTGGCTCAAGCGCTTCCCCTTGGTTTTTTTATCCACGCAGGACAATGCCTGATTTCTTTGAGAGAGAGTCAAAGGTTTGGATGTCAAAGTATTCGATGAAAGCGGCTTTCCTTTGGGGACGCAAACATAAGGCTGAAAAACTGAATTTGTCTTTTGGACGATCGCGCCGCTAGGGCATGAAGACGCGCCGGAAGCTGACGTTTGTAGAGCCCCTTGCGCGACGCTTTGAGAGTTGGGAGATTTAGGCAGGGCCAAAACTTCCTTGGTTCCCCAAAACAAAACACATGAAGCGGCAAAGACTTTCAATATCTGTTTCTTTGTCATATCCTTCCTCCCTTCACAGAAGGATAACCCCAAGTCAATCCGATGTCAAGTAAAAATTTGGTAAAAAATCGGTAAAAATTTTTCCCTTGCGCGGAGCCCTCCAGATTGTGTATGATAAACTTATATCTTAACTTCGGAAGGGAAATATGCAAGATACGTCAATCATAAACGCGAATATGGCCGCAAATCTCAGAAAGCGGCACACCTTGGATGCCAAGGGCAAAATACTTGGACGCTTGGCCACCCATGCGGCGGGCCTTTTGCGCGGCAAACACAAAGCGATTTACACGCCCAACGTCGACTGCGGCGATTTTGTGATCGTCACCAATGCGGCGGAAGTGGCGCTGAGCGGAAACAAACTAGAGACAAAAGCCTATTTCAGCCATTCCGGCTACGCGCGCGGAGCCAAGATGACTCCACTGAAGCGCATGATGGAAAAAGATCCCCGGAAGGTGGTCTATCTGGCGGTCAAGCGAATGCTTCCTAAAAATCGCTTGAGCGATCGCCAGCTGACTCGTCTTAGAATTTTCAAAGGCGCGGCCAACGCCGCTTCAAAAGCCTCCGTTAATTAAACTATAAGAGAAAAGGGATACCATGTCAACACAGTTGCTCGCAACCGGAAGAAGAAAAACCGCCGTGGCACAGGTGCGGATGATTCCCAATGGAACGGGAAAAGTTACCATCAATTCTAAAACGGTCGAACAGTATTTCCACGGAACGGAACACAAGCAATTTTCAGTTTTATCCCCCCTCAAATTGGTCGAAGCGGCCAAGAATTATGATTTTGCCCTTAAAATAGTCGGCGGCGGAATTACAGGCCAAGCCGAAGCGGCCCGCCATGCTATCGCGCGCGCCTTGGTCAAGCTGGAAGAGAAAAACCGCCGAATCATGAGAGCCGAAGGCTTCCTGACCCGCGACCCCAGAGAAGTGGAGCGCAAAAAAAGCGGTCAACCCAAAGCCCGCAAGCGCTTCCAATACTCAAAACGCTGATTCCGTGTCTTCAGGCGAAGCGTCTCCTTCGGCTGATAACGAAGAAGAGGTTTTTGTCGCGCCACTGGCGCGCTTGGTTGCCGTTATCTTTGTCATTTGGGGAACGCTGGTCGTCTTTAGAGCGGTCTATGACCTCTTTTGGGGATCGCCGGAAGCCAATCTTTACTCGGCCCATCCCTGGCAGTTTGTCAGCGTCTCACAATGGCTTAGGTACGCGGGGTTTGAACTTTCATATGGGCTTGCCTGCGTAAGTCTTGCCGCCGGAATATACGCCTACTCAAAATTCCTGCCGGAGACCCTGAGGCGAAAGAAAAGCGAATTTGGAAAAGATTTATTTAAATAAATCTTCCTTAAAATAGTAGAATTTTCCCTGTGAATATTCTCAAGGACCGGGTTTTAGATCACGCCTCTCTTTTTTCCCAGCTTAATGCCCTTTTTGAAATCGCGCAAGCCTCCGAAGAATTTTTCAAATCCTTATCCGATGTTCCAATAGAGAAAATCAAAGCCAAGAAAAACGTCGAGCTTCAAATTTGGAAAAAAACGCGCGACGCTCTCTTTCTCAAAGAAGATCGAACGCATCTTTTACTCTCCTCATTATGTCATCGTCTGGCGGAAGAAATTTCCCTAGCCGCAATAGAGACTTCGGAGTTTAAAATTTTGCCGACACCTGAGTCTATTTTGATGATTCAAAAAACCAAAGAGGCCACAAAAGCTCTCTTAAAATCCCTCAAAGCGTCCTCAAGAAAATCCTCAGCTGCGGAAATACTTGTCTCAGAGGGTTTATCCCTTGAAATTTTTCAGATATTTAAAAAAGCCCGATTAGACGCTCTAAAAGACAAAAAAGACGTTCGCGGGCTTAAGAACTCGGAAATCGCGCTTCGATTTTCGGAAATCGCGGATATCATTGAAAAGATGACAAAGGTCGTCGGCGAATTAATCGCAATGGAGAGTTGAAATCATGGCGTTTCATAAAAAAGTAAAAGAAAAAGCGGAAACCTACTGGTCCAGGACAAAAAAAACAATCTTCCTGATGGCGGTATGGGGAATTGTTTTTAGCGTCGCCACCATCGCGAAATTGGAAGTGGGTTTTGGCTATGATACGACGCTGGTCTGTTCAACCGCCGCATATCGAAAGGCGATGGACCAAGGAGTCGCCCCGTATTCCTATTCTTTTTGGTCCATTGTCAACCGCTCTTATGATTTAGAACATCCTAAAATTATACCCATGGCGATTGCATGGGCGTTTCGCGTCTTTGGATTTAAAATATCCATTATTACCTCAAGACCTGATATTGACGCAAGCGGTCTTAAAAAAGACTGGCGGCTCTTAGTCAACCCCAAGCGCTTTATCTTCGCGCAATCCGACACCGCAAAAGTTCAGTATCTCGATAGCGGCAATTTCATCTTATTTTTCGGCGGCGCGGATTCTGAAATCCAAGCCGCAAAAGAGGCCCATGTCTATCCCATTCGAATTCTTCAATCTAAAGAATGCCTGATTAACCCGGCTGATTATCATCCCGGCGAGTTTCATGAACACAAAGTTCCTTTCTCTCAATATTGACGCGGCGCTGATAAATTGCTTAAATAAATAATATATGGCTCAAACAAAGAAAAAAACAGGCCGTCACCATTCCGCAATCAAAGCCGTTCGCCAGGCGGAGAAAAGAAATCTCCGAAACCGCATCGCAAAAAAAGCGATTCGCTTGTCTCTAAAAGACGCGCTTGATTTCGCGCAGAAAAAAGACAGTTCAAAAGCTTCAGAGTCTTTGTCCAAAGCCTCAAGCCTGTTAGATAAAGCGGCCAAAAAAGGCTTCATCCATTGGAAGGCTGTGGCCAGAAAGAAATCCTATCTAGCCCGCCGCGTTTCTACTTCGTTAAACTCTTCTGAAGCCAAAACGGCGCCCGCCGCGGCTTAAACCGCCTTTATTTGTTGCAGACTTCGCTCGCGAGAATCTCTATTTCGACTTGCGGGCTTAGCCAAGACTGAGACTTAAGCTTCATCTCCGCTTCAAGGCAAGACATCAGGTTTTTCTTAAGCGTTTCTTCATCGATAGACGCCAAATTTTCAAAAAAGCCTTTGTCCCAGTAAGGGTGAAGCCGTAAATTTTTTTCAATCATGGATTTTTCAAGCCCAGAGACGAGCATCACCTTGGCCTTGAGTTGTTTAACGATAACCGCGCTCATTTGAGACAAAGCCCGAAACGCCTGATCTTGCGCTTTCCCCTCGCTGAGAAAAAAGTAAAGATGGGCTAAAGCCGATTTCTTATCCCGCTTTTCAATCAAACGCGACAAAAGAAAAGGATCGCTTTCCTTGCGATATCCCAAGGAAAGAGAAACCTCTTTTAAAGACACCTCAGGGCCTTCCGCAAACAGGCAAAGTTTTTCAATTTCTTGGATCAAAAGTCCCCAATCGGCGCCCACTTCCCGCACCAACAGCTCGCAGGCCTCTCGGGAGATATTCTTGCCGTTTTTATTGATCAATTTAAGCGCCTGGCTTACGGCTTCATTTTCCTTGAGCTTGGGAAAAGCGCAAACAGCGCCTTGACGCGAAATTTCATGAAAAAGAGAATCTTTGAAATCCGGCTTGGATTCTTCAGAGTGAAGAATAAGAACTGAAGAGGCAAGCGGAGATTTTAAATATTCCAAAAGAGCCTTTTTAAGCGCGGCGCCGGCCTCCGGCATTTCAACGATGACAAACCTTCGCGCGGAAAAAACCGGGAGGCTTAAAAGCTCGGAAATAATTTCCGAAGTCTTGGCCATTGCCGTTGTTTTTGGAAATTCCCGAAAATTAAAAGAATCGGCGTTCTTTTTAATGAAGGAAAGAGCCGCTTTTCTGGAAAAGGATTCTTCACCGCACAAATAATAAGCCGGACGGTAAGCGCCGGATT
>JAJZJF010000086.1 GCA_021810245.1 bacterium | reverse complement strand
GGATATTGGCGGAGTCGGTTGTAAACTCGCCTTCATATCCTCCGACGAAAATAATGCGATCTCTTAAAAGGCGTGAATAGATGTCGTAGCCGATGACGGAACCTTGATTTGATCTTTCAATGACTTGAGGGATAATATTCATAATCATAATCTAAACATTTTTTCTTAAGCTTCGGCAAGTTTTATCACGAATTCAAAAAGTTTGATTGACGGCAGGGATGGAAAGCGGTAAAATGAAATTAGAATGGCCCGTCATCGAAAGCCTCTGATCGCCGGCAATTGGAAGATGAATTTAGGCCTTGCCGAGTCTGAGGCCTTGGCGAAACAAATTAAGTCTTCTTTGCCGGAAACTCCGCACTGCGATATCGCTCTCTTTGCGCCTTTTACCGCGCTTGGCGCGGTCAGGGCGGTCGTTTCTTCAACCCCCATTTGGCTGGGAGCGCAAAACGTATTTTGGGAAAAATCGGGGCCCTTTACCGGAGAAATTTCCGCGCTTCAGCTTAAAGACGCCGGTTGTCAGGCCGTTTTAATCGGGCATAGCGAGAGGCGGGTTATTTTTGGAGAAAAAAGCGCTGATTTGCGCAAAAAAATCGGCGCAGTTCTGGATGTGGGCTTATTTCCTGTTTTATGCGTGGGAGAAACGCTTCAAGAACATCAGGCGCAAAAGGCCCGGGAAGTGATTACTTCTCAGATTCAAGAGGCTATCGCCGAGTTTACGCGGCAAAAATTGAAATCTCTGACGATTGCCTATGAGCCGGTTTGGGCGATTGGGACGGGAAAAACAGCGACTCCCGGCCAAGCCCAGGGCATGCATGATTTTATCCGCAACCGTCTGGCGGCTTTGTTTGACAATGAATTTTCTCTTCAGACGCGGATTATCTACGGGGGGTCGGTTAAAACTGATAATATTGACGCTTTAATGGCCGAACCCGATATTGATGGCGTTTTAGTCGGAGGGGAAAGTCTTAAAGCGGATTCCTTCATAAGAATTATTAATTTTGCTAGGAGGGCGATTCATGTCTGAGCTTTTAAAATCTCGCTATGAGACGCCTATTCCAGTCGGCGTCTCCAATCGTCATGTCCATTTATGTCAGGCGGATTGGAATTTTTTGTTTGGCGAGGGAACTCAGCCCCGGAAATTCCGCTCTGTCAAACAGCCGGGTTTTTGGGCCTGTTATGAGACAGTCAACCTTGAAGGCCCCAAAGGAAAAATCGAAAACGTTCGCTTGATCGCTCCCCATCGCAAAAAGACCCAGGTGGAAATCGCCAAAACCGACGCTTCTCAATTGGGGCTTCGCCCGCCAGTTCGGGGTTCTGGAGATCTCGGGGGCTCAAGCCCGATTAAAATTTCCGGTCCTAAAGGAGCCCTAGACGTCAAGGAAGGTTTGGTGATTGCCAGTCGGCACATCCATTTTAGCCCTTCCGAGGCCGAAATGATGGGAATTCAAGAAGGCGAAATTGTTTCCGTGCGCGCGGGAATCGGCGGGCCGCGGGAGTTAGTTTTCACCAATGTTTTATGCCGGATATCAACGGATTTCAGTCTTGAGTTTCATATCGACACCGATGAGGCCAACGCCGCCTGGGTTAAAACGGGAGACTATGTCTACATTCAAAAATAATGTTTCTGAAAGCGGTGGCAAGGTCCGCCGCAATCCGGTTCACCGCTTGGATTTAGATGTTTTGCGCCGTCTTCCGCTCGACGCGACTGGAATTTATGACCGCGTTTCAAAGATCGCCAAAACCAGAAATCCCAAAAAAGAACATCAGGCGGCGTGGCTTAAACACGCGGTGTCGATGATTGATTTGACAACCTTGGAAGGTTCTGACACGCCCCATCGCGTGCGGCGCCTTTGCCAAAAGGCTTTGCGGCCTCTGGCGGATTTCCCGGAGATTCAAGTCGCCGCCGTTTGCGTCTATGGCAATTTTGTCAGCGAGGCGAAAAGAGCTTTGAAGGGAAGCGCGGTTAAAGTGGCCGCAGTGTCAACCGCCTTTCCGCATGGCCAGGTGGCGCTTCCCCTTAAAATACAGGAGACAAAGGCCTTGGTCGCTTCCGGCGCCGATGAAATCGACATGGTCATCAACCGCGGGGCGTTTTTGCGGGGCGATTATTCTCGCGTTTATGATGAAATCGCGATGGTTCGAGAGGCGTGCGGAGAAGCGCATTTAAAGGTGATTTTAGAAACCGGAGAACTCGGCGAAATTCAACACGTTTGGACGGCGAGTGAAATCGCGATGCAGGCAGGGGCTGATTTTATTAAGACCTCAACCGGAAAAATCGGAGTATCGGCGACCTTGCCGGTCAGTCTCGTCATGCTCAATGCCATTGAGGATTTCTACCTTCGGACTGGATACCGCATCGGGCATAAGCCCGCAGGAGGGATTCGGCAGGCGAAAGAGGCCCTTCATTGGCTGGCTTTGGTGAAAGAAACGGTGGGAGACCATTGGCTGGCCCCGGAACTTTTTCGTTTTGGGGCGAGTTCATTACTCGATGACATTGCCCGCCAGCTCCACCACATCAAGACCGGACAATACGAGTCGTACGATTATATTCCAAAAGGTTGACGAGGGGACAATGAAAGAGCGGAAAGAAGCGGAACGGGTGGAAAAAATAAAGAGAAATGGGAGGCAATCGCCTTCCAGCTTTTCGCGTTCTTTTACCTGGGCCGAATATGGATCGGCTCCGGAATCTATTTCCCACGCAAAAATAAAACCCCGCTATGACCTTTTTATCGGTGGAAAATGGGTTTCTCCGGCTTCCGGAAAATATTTTGATTCCATTAATCCAGCCAACGGACGGGTTTTGGCGAAAGTAGCGGAAGCTGGCGAAAAAGACGTAGACAGCGCCGTTTCAGCGGCTCAAGAGGCTTTTAAAACCTGGTCTAAGACTTCGGGAGAAGAGCGCGCGCGGCTTATTTACGCGATTGCTCGGGTGATTTCGGAGCGCTCAAGGGAATTAGCCGTCATCGAAACTTTAGACAACGGTAAGCCGATTCGGGAAACCCGCGATATCGATGTTCCTCTTGCCGCTCGGCATTTTTTCTATTACGCCGGCTGGGCGGATAAAATTGAAGAAGCTTTCCCGGGGCTTCGGGTGCTCCCGGTAGGGGTGGTGGGGCAAATCATTCCTTGGAATTTCCCGCTTTTGATGGCGGCATGGAAAATCGCCCCGGCCTTGGCCGCCGGAAACACCGTGGTCTTAAAGCCCGCCGAAACCACTTCCCTTTCGGCGCTTCATTTGGCTGAGATTATTGAAGATGTGGGCATTCCTCCCGGGGTGGTCAATATCATCACGGGTTTTGGAAAAACTGGGGAGATACTCGTCCGACATCCGGGAATCAATAAAATCGCCTTTACCGGATCGACTGAAGTAGGGCGTCTCATTCGCAAAATGACGGCGGGAAGCGGGAAAAAACTTTCCTTGGAACTCGGCGGCAAATCCCCGACCATCGTCTTTGAAGACGCGCCTCTTTATGAGGCTGTTGAGGGAATTATAGACGGCATCTTTTTTAATCAGGGCCAGGTCTGCTGCGCGGGTTCGCGGCTTTTACTTCAAGAGAGTATCGCGCCCAAATTCATTACTCTTCTCAAAGAAAGAATGCGCAAGATTCGCATCGGAGATCCGCTTGATAAAAATATAGACATGGGCGCAATTAATTCAAAAAGGCAGCTTGACACCATCGAGCGCTACGTTCAAATCGGAGAAAAAGAAGGCGCGGTTAAGTTTCAGGCGTCGCTCAATTGCCCCCGGGAGGGATTCTTTTCCCCGCCGACCTTGTTTACCGAGGTTGAGACTTCCCACACGATTGCCCGCGAAGAAATTTTTGGCCCGGTTTTGGCCGCAATGACTTTTCGAACCAAGGAAGAAGCCATTGAACTGGCCAACAATACCTTTTACGGTCTTGCCGCCAGCGTTTGGACTAAAGATGTCGCCAAGATGATCGAGGTTGCCCGGGCAATTAAGGCCGGTACCATTTGGGGAAACGGCGCCAATAAATTTGACGCCGCGGCGGAATTTGGCGGATTTAAAGAAAGCGGCTTTGGGCGCGAGGGCGGGCCGCAGGGATTATGGGAATACGTTCGCGTGGAAGAAACAAACGAACTCCCTCTTTCTTTGGGAGAGAGAATCCATCATTCACTTGTCCGCGAAGCGGGAGAGCTCAGGGCTGAGGGCCTATCCGCCAAAATTTGGAAAACGCCGAAGATGCTCATTGGAGGCAAGCAGGTTCGCTCGGAGTCCGGGCGTTATTATAAAATTTTTTCTCATGACGAAAAATTGATCGCGGATGTTCCCCTGGGTTCGAGAAAAGACATTCGCGATGCGGTGGAAGCGGCTTTAAAGGCTCAGCCCGGATGGTCTAAATCAACCGCTTATTTGCGCGGTCAGATCCTATACCGCACCGCCGAAATTCTTCAAAGCCGCTTTGCGGAATTAGCCCAGCTCATTTCGGCCCAGACCGGCTGCGACAATACCGCGGCCCAAAGGGAAGTTGAGTTAAGTCTTAACCGCATTCTTTATTATGCCGGCTGGACCGATAAATACACCGGCAATGTCAACCCCGTCACCCAGACTGATTTTAATATCACCTATCCCGAACCGATGGGGGTCGTCGGCCTGGTTTGTCCGGAGACTCCTTCTCTTCTAGCCCTTGTGTCGAAGATTTTTCCGGCGATTGCCTCTGGAAACGCGGTGATTGCGGTCCCTTCGGAAAAATTTCCTCTGGCGGCTGCAATTCTCATCGAAGTTTTAGATGCCTCTGATTTGCCCTCAGGAGTAATCAATATCGTCACTGGAAAAACCGATGAACTTGCGCCTGTTTTGGCGGAGCATCGCGCCGTCGCTGGGATTGATTTTTCCGGAACCCCGGAATTAGCTAAGAAAATTGAGGAGCTGTCGGTCAGCAATATGAAGCGAACCTGGACCCATGAGCCCAAGGATTGGGAATCTCATTTTGCCCAGGGACGTTCTTGGATGCGGAGATATTTGGAATTTAAAACCGTTTGGATGACGGCCTTGTCTTAATTCTAAAAAGAATACATTAAGGGAAATATATGGCTAAAAGCAAAAAAGATCGCAAAGAAAAAAAAGAGGTTCTCCGGCCAAGATTTAAGATCCACATCGACATCCAATGCGGGGTCTGTCGTTCGCTCATCCACCATCCGGAAGGAGAGGAATTCCCCAAATTCTGTTGGTCTTGCGGCGCAACCTTAATCCGCTTTTGCATCAAATGCCGAAAGACCGTCCCGATGTTTTTTGAAGAATGGTGGTCTTCGGAAAATGATTGCCATCGCACCTACGGCCCAGTGCGCCGTTGCCCGTGGTGCCGCTCTTTTTTGTCGGAAGATTCTTTCGAAGAAAATTGGGAAAGCGATTAAGGTTTTTCGCAGTCTCTTTTAGAACGCGTAATTGATGTCCATGAAGGCGACCAAGCCTTCTTGTCCCACTCCGAAATCAAGTGATCCAACGACTTGAGGCCGGGCTATCGCGCGAATGGCGGTTCCGAAAACTGGGCGAGAATACCTGGCCGTCGCATCAGTGGGGTCGGCAAAAACGCTGCCGATTCCGGCAAAGGGGGCCAGTTCCAGCTCTGTTGGAACTCCCGCCATTTTTGCCTCATAAACTTTAAATCTCTGTTCGATATTGACGGCATACATCCCGTTGTCTACGTACCGGCCGTAGGCGTAGGCTCTGAGGCTGTATTTTCCACCCAGCTCCGGCAAAAGCCAGAAAGGCGCGCTGCCGTAAAGCTGTTGCCCTTGAACTTGAAAAGCCAAGACATTGTCCGGATGATTGGGCCAGGGATAGAAATAGCGCCCGTCAATTCCATAGCGATTGTAGTTATAGCTGCTGGCGATACCCGCAACTGAATATCCCGAATAGGCTTGTAGAAATGCTCCCTTGGTCGTGGTAACCGGGCTGTCGCGAGAGTCGTATTCGAGGCTTAATCTTCCTTCTTGAACTTGTTCAAAATTATTTGGGACAAATCCATTAAATTCCGTCTTGATTCCCGGCATGCCAGGAATGACGCCATTGGTCACTCGTTGAGACAACAGGTGGCTATTGGCCTCTACCCGCCAATGGGAATCGGGAAAAAGCGAGTGTCCGGCCGTCAGGTTGTAACTCCAGGCATGGGAAATGTAGCTGGATTGATTTCCAAATGCCGAATGCGAACCAATTCCGTAAAAAAGCCCGCCAGCGTTGGTGTTTTTGTGCAGGCGCAAATCGATGTCGGTATCGGTGTTTTCCAGGTGCAGATTTTTATATTCGATGAGGGCTTCATTTTCATATTTTCCGATCGTGCCTATGGCGGTAAAACTTTCGTATTGGTTCGGGAAGTAATAATACCGATAGGTTCCTTCGGGGCCGAAGTATTGGTTTTCGGTGATGGAAGGCGCGGTGATGCTTTCAATGTCGTCTGAATTTTTCCTCTGTTTAACTATGATGGGCATGATCCCAACCGAGGTTCCGCTGTTTGGGTCGGTGGCGAGAATAGGGACGATGACCTGAATATTCCGGCCGGTTTTATTAAACATCCACCGCACCAAGGCGGGAGTTTGACTGACGTCATTTTGAGCGGTGGTGGGAGCTTTTAAATTGTTGACGACAATCTGATCTTGATTATCCGTTTGGGCTTGAGCCCTAGCGGCGCCGGCAGAGATCAGAAAAAGACACAGAAGAATCCGCAGTCTCATTGGGGACGCTTCTCTGTGTTTTTTAAGACGATGCGGGCATTTCTAGCAAGTCCTGAGTTCTTTGAGCGGGCAAGGGCTGTTTTTTTAAAACGAGAACTAAATTCAGATTCCGATTCTTCTCTAAGTTCTTTAAGTGGAAGGCTTTCATAGCCGGGGCTTTGAAAGGTTTTACCAAAAGAGGCGAAACGGTTGAAGGGACAGACCTCTTGGCAAATATCGCACCCAAAAACCCATTCCCCAATGGCCGCTTGTTCTCGCGGCGGAATTTCTCCTCTGTGTTCGATGGTCCAGTAGGAAATACATTTGTTCGCGTCCAGAACGCGTTCTTGGACAAAGGCCTGGGTGGGGCATGCCTCCAGACAACGCCGGCAGCTGCCGCAGTGGTCGGCTTCAAGAGAGTCGGGCGGAAGATTTAGGTTGATAGCCATTCCCGACAACAAAAAATAAGATCCCTTCTTCGATAAAAGCATCGTGTTTTTTCCGATCCAGCCTAGACCCGCATAGCGCCCGTAGAGCCTCTCAAGAATGGGGCTGGTGTCGACGAAGATTTTTGAATCGGCTTCGGGGATTAAGGTTTTTAGAAGAGAGCCGAGGGCTTTCATTTTTTCTCTTAAAACAAGATGGTAATCTCTTTCTCCCGCGTAGCGCGCGACACGCCCGTGGCCTTCGGGAAGAGGTTTTTGTCGATTATCGGAGTAGTCAAAAGCGCAGATGAAAACCGAACGGGCCTGGGGCCACCAACGGCGAATGTCTGACCTAGTCTGAGGAT
>JAJZJF010000085.1 GCA_021810245.1 bacterium | reverse complement strand
CAAAAGCGCAGGTTTTGCGCGCATTCTTCATCGAGTACTCCTCCTTGGTTTGGACTAGTCCAGGCCGCTTTTGGCGGCCACTTTACTAATACGTTTAGTTTACAAAAAAGTTCGCCCGTTTATTCAAACCGCAAAAACGAGACCGCGATATTATGATTTGCTGATGGGACGGTTTTTTAGATCGACAGGTTTTGAATGACGAATGCTTCCTGAATAATCGTCCGTAAAAGTGATGCTCTCGTAAAAATCTTCCAGCGGGATAAAAATCCCGACTCTTTTTGCCCACTCTCTCATTCTCAAATTACAGGTTTTATCCCAGGCCAGAATCTCCACGTTCCAGCCCTTTTTATGCATTCTCTCCAGATCCGCCTGAAATCCAACTCCATCAAAAAACCCTTTCCCGTCTCCGGTAAGCATAACGGCCGTTCCGGCTTGTCCATTGTAGTCAAAAGCCTTCCTAAGCATATGAACCTGGAGGGCCTGATCCACCGCCTGTTCTTTTTCGGATTGGGACCCGCGTTCAAAAAGCTCGACTTTAATGCCCGTGTTTTCAAGCCTATTCCAAACATGGCGCAATTCCGGAGGGACGGAACCAACCGCAATCGCGTACTCGATAGGCCTGTCAGCGGCCGCGAGTTGAAGCAGTTTTTGAAAATCGATGCGCAATTTATAAGGGTCGTCTTGGGGCTTAATCTCCATTGCCGCGGCCTTTGCGCCGATAAAGATGTTTGAATTGTCCCAGAAAATAAAAACCTTCTTTTTCTCCATGAAAATATTATACCACGTTGGCCCCACCCCTCGCGTTCGCTAAGCGCAATGAAAAGGCCTCGCGCCTAAACGCGAGGCCTTTTTTAATGGGCGCTTATTTTTATTGCTGTGTTTGGGGATTGGCCGGAGTCGCGCTCTGAGGGGCGGCTTTCTTAGGATGCTTGTGGCTTTTTCCTTTTTTCGCCTTGTGATGCGCCAGATGGGCGCGCTTTTTCCAATGCTTGTGAGCCTTGGAATGTTTCGCCATTTTGGCGTGCCCTTTTTTCCAGTGGTGTTTAACTTTGTGCTTGGCATGGGCCGGTTTCTTGTGGGTCGGGGCCGCGGCCGGTTGGGCCTGCTGCTGACCGTTTTGAGGCATGTTCATGCCGTTCATGTTGTTTTGAGCTAACGCCAAGGCGGGAACAAAAAGAGCCGCTCCCATGACCCAAGCGCAGGCTTTACGCGCATTTTTCATTGATTTACTTCCTCCTTTATTTTTAACTTCTAAAACATCAAGCCGATCTGAAGAGATCCGGCGATATCGGACGGAATTTGTTGAGACGAAGAGCTCCCGCCTTGAGTGGTCTGAAGATACTGCATCTGAGGGGTAATTTGAACGCCCAGATCCACGTTCAGGTGAAAGATGTTGAGCCCAAAGCCGCCGGTCGCGATGAGTGCGGAGGTGGGAGAGGCGATATTGTCTTCAAGTCCGGCCCGCAGGGCCAAATTCATCCAGGGGCGGTTGAAGATGTTGACTTCGGTGCCGATTCCGGCCATCTGATACAAAAGCCCGTCAACCAAGGTCACGTTTCGCGTTAAATCGACATCGGCGGAAATGTTCCACCAATGAAAGGGGCTTAAAGAAATTCCACCCCTCACGTTTCCGCCCAAGGCCATTTGTCCGCCCGCTCCAGCGGTAATGGCGGCCTGGGATTCCGAAAAAGTGGGGTCGTTGATGTCGCGGCCGGTAATTCCGATTTTCGGGTGAAACGGCATCCATTTAAAGGCTTGGTCCACGTCCCACAAAGCGCCTAAGTCCACGCCCGGGGCCACGCTTTCCTGAAGCGAGTTTTTAAGCGAGAATTTTCCCCCGCCGTTGGCGTTGGAACAACCGGTCATATTGGCGTTGCTGGTGAATAAACAGTTATTGTCATAACCGGCGTAGCCGACCAGGGCTTTTAAATTTCCGCCGAGATATAACCCCGGGACATGGGGGACTTCATGTCCGTATCCAAACCCCGCTTCCGTTACGGCCAAAGCCCGAACGTTTAAAGAAGGGTTATTGTTAAGATATGTTCCATTAGCGATATGGTTATAAACTTGGCCTCCGGTCGCGCCGTTGAGTTCTCCCTGGGCGCCGCCGTAGCCGAGTTCATTGATAAAGAAAGCGATATGGCCAAATTTAAAATCGGTCCCGGCGCCAAAATTCGCGAGCGCGCCGTTTCCAGGGCCGGTCATCATGTTTAAGTCGTTTTGTATCTGCCCCGAGTTAAAGGCTAAGCAAAAAGACCCTCCCTGACCGCTTCCGCAGCTGGAATAGATATTTTGAAGGTCATTAGCCCCCTGCAAGACGCCTCCGGCGATATTGGCGTGAGCGCCGACCGGCAACTGAAAACCGGAAGGGCTGTCGGCTTGGCCTAAAGAGGCCGGGTTCCAATAATCCCCGACGGCGCCGTTAGCGCTGGCGACCCCCGTTCCTCCCATGGCCATCGCTCGCGGGTCAAACACGTTCCACTGTTCCGCAAAAGCTAAATGGCAAGACAAGGTTCCCATGGACAAAAGGAAAACAAAAAGGGCCGAACGCCGGATGAGAGGCTTATTTTCTTTCATTTTTCTCCTTAACCTCGATAGATAAACGCGAGCGATATTCTAACTTATTTTCCGGCGGTTTAAGCGCCCAAAAGTTCCGCAAGCTGCGGCAGGGCTTCCTCTAAGGGGACTAAGTCGACCAAGCCCTCTTTTCGGCGGCGGCTTCCTCCATAGAGAAGAAAAGCCTTGGCCATTGGGTAGTCCTTGAGAAAGGCGCGCAGACCCGAGAAATCCGCTCCGGAAAGTTTTGAGGCGCGCTTAACCTCAAAAGCCCTCAAACCTTTTTCGCCGTAGAGCACGAAGTCAACCTCCCGCCCGTCGGCGGTTCGCCAATAGTGAATTGAATATCCCAGCCTGAGATAGTCGTTGACCGCGCGCAGTTCCTGGAAAACCAAGGTCTCCAAGGCGTGGCCATCTATTTGTTCCGGCCTGTCCAAAGGCCCTTTCGGACGAAGCGTTCGGTAGAGGCCCGCGTCGAAAAAGAAAAACTTCGGATGCGCCAAAACGCGCCTTTTCGCCTTTTTGGCGAAGACCGGAACTTGAGCCGCGATGAGGAGATCCGCGAGAATGGAAAAATAATTTTCCACCACTTTTCGCTCGACGCCGCAATCGCGCGCCACGGCCGAGGCGTTGAGGACAGACGCCTGGGAAAAACTGGCCGCCTCCAAAAATCTCGCGAAAGGCCCCAGGTTGCGAACGAGCCCCTCCTGCTGAATTTCTTCCCGCAGATAAGTTTCCACGTAACTCTCCAAATAGGCTTTGGGATTTTCCTCGATATAGGCGCTCGGCAAATGTCCGAAAGCCAGAGATTTCTCCAGTTTGAAATCTCTTCCCAGTTCCAGGGCGGTCAAGGGGTGCATCGCGTAAGTCAGCGCCCGGCCTGCCAGCAGATTGACTCCGCCGCGGCGGAGCTTGCGGGCGCTCGATCCCGTCAAAACGAAGCGGCAGGCGCGGGTTTCGATGAGCCTGTGGACCTCATTGAGGAGTTCCGGTATCCGCTGCACTTCGTCAATGATTGTCCAGCCGCCGCGGCCCGGCGGCAGAAGACCCTCCAGCCTCTGCGGGTTGGCCGTGAGATCGTTGAATAATTCCGATTCCAATAGATCAAGATAAACCGCCTCCGGCAAGAAATTCCTGACCCACGTGGTTTTTCCGGTCCCCCTGGGGCCGAAAAGAAAAAAACTCTTATTGGGCGGCTTTATCAATCTGGAATACACACTTCCATTTTACATAGATATATGGAATTGTCAAGGGAAAAATAAAAAGCCCCGAGTTTTGCGCCTGGGGCATGCGCGCCGAACGGCAGTGATTTTTAGTGTCGTGCCGGGCAAGAGCAGGGCCGCGCCGTGATATGCTTTAACCCATCAGGCGGATTGGTCCCGTGATGGCCACGGTCGAAATGGGAGAGAAGAGGCGTCAAAAATGAATCATCCTTATGTTCCAGATACCGATTAAATGCCCAGGCGACAAAATCGGCCAACTGTAGAAGCCTTGTGCTGTGGGAGTCCGTAAAGTAGGGGATGTCCACGATATTGCCCAAGTATCCGGCGAATTTTGTTCCCGATTTCCGGAAGTCGGTCATGTCCTGATAAAGTTTTTCCGAGTATTGAGATTTATCGATGATAAGCAGTCCCTTTTGGGGCTTGCCCTCGCGGTGATGACGCATCAGCATCGTGTTGAATCTGGTGCAGATGTCGCCAAAAATATCCTGAAGGGCTTGGCCGGACGATTGGACCTTGCTTACATGAATGGCCGTGGCGAACGCCGTTATCGTGGAATTATTTTCAAAGACTTCCGTCAGCTCGCTCAGAATGCTTCTGGCATTTTCCAGGGGGCGAAAAGCGTCTTTGCGGGAAAAGATTGAAGTGGAATGAAATTCGATAGGAATGCTTGTGCCCGGGAAATATTCGCTTTGAATCGCATCAAGGGCGCTCGCGACTTTCCGCAAATCGCCCTCAAAAACGGCGACGCCGCCAAGGACGAGATTTTGCTGACCTTTATGTCAGGCGGACGGATTTCCGGATTCATCCAAGTAGAGAAGATACATGATGGCAAGCAGGAAAAAACGGCAACCGGGCGCGCTTGCGCGCAACGAGTCGCAGACAAGGCGACCCTCCCAGTTGCGACTAAATTATAGCATGTCATTGAAATTCTCGCAAGGCACAGGGGGAAAAATAAAAAGCCCCGGGTTTTGCGCCCGGGGCTTTGTTGGAGAGAGTTAGAAGCTGGAATTAATTGTTTGGCTGCAAGCGGTGCCCGTTATTGAGCCGCTGTATGTGCCATTGGATTCGCTCATCGCCACGGTTAAATTCACTGTGCAATTTGTCTGACCCTGTAAATTATTCCCGGTGAAGCTCATATGCTGACCGGAAGGAGTCTGGAAGGTAAAACTCCCTCCCATACTGTTAAGCGTAGAACCAGTCTTGCATGTATAGACAGGCGAGCTAGCTGAAATATCAAACTGCATGATGCCGTTAAGTGTATATCCTCCAGACGTGCAGTTTGTAAACGTCATTGTAAAAGGCGTACTTGTATACGCTGAGCTTAGGGTTTCGCTTCCCGTACATGATGCACTCCCACCTGAGGTAATAGGGCCACCTGTTATCTGCGGACACGAAGTAGTATGGGGTCGAGCGGATTGAACGGAGAGTGGAGCTCCAGAATTGGTAAATCCAAGGCTCGTGAGTGCTCCCACGGCCCCAGCGACGGATCCATTGGAAGACGAGCTGCTGCTTTTCTTGCAGGCCGTAAAGGCGAGAAGGGCGGCGAGAGCGCAAAGGCTTGAAGCGTAGACGGCGTTCTTTTTCATTTTGATGACACCTTGATTGCGAAATAAACGGCCCCGGGTCTCCCGAGCGAATTACACTACTAATTTTTTTCGACGGGTGTCAAGGAATTTTTTTTGCGTTTTCAAGCGCAATTTAAAATGTCCGGTAGTTTTTATTAATTTGGCGCTACTCTTGACAATGTGATGGGGCACGCGTATCCTTATGGTGGATTTAGACAATGCAATGAATCTTTTTAGAAAATTCGCCTTGATCTTAGCGGCTGTTAGCCTTATTCCCGCCGGTTTTCTGGGATACCGCCTCATTGGAATTAGCCATCGCGGCATTCAGGCGTCGGTTTTGGAGCTTCATACTAATCTGGCGGAGGGTTTGGCCGAAGAAATTGACCAGTATCTGAAATCAAAGGAAGAAGAAATTAATTTTGAGCTTCTTTCTCTTCAAGGCCAAAAAAACTGGCCGGAAAAGGAAAAATTTCTTGGAAAGCTCGTGGAACAAAGTTCGGATTTAATCGAGATCGCGCTGGTAAACCGAAAGGGGGAAGACCTTTTAAAGGTCTATAACCCCGCTTTGATTTTAAAACCTCATTTAGAGAAACGCGCGCATGAAAAAGGGCTTTTGAAGGCGATTTTCTCCGGGAAAAACCAAGTTTCTTTTGCCTGGGTTTCTAAAATTCCCGCCGCCGTTCTCTATATTCCGCTGGCCCCGACCGTGGTCGCGCGCGTGGAAATCAGTCTTCAAAAATTGGCCGATAAGATTAAAGACGAGAGAGTCGGCGGAACCGGGTTTGCGGTTCTTGCGGGGGTTAAGGGCGAACCGCTGATTTATCCGCCGGAACTCTCGGAAGATCAATTAAAACATTTCTCTTCTTGGCCGATGGTTCGTTCCGCGGTTAAGGCCGTCAGCGTCGGGGCGGGAGAATTTAAATCGGGCGCAACTTCTTATGTCGGGGCCTACGCGCCGGTGGCGTCTCTCGGGGGGGCGGTTCTTATTTTTCAGAAACGATTAGACGCCTACAATTCGGAAGTGCGGATGCGCAAGACCGCGATAAGCCTTATTTCCATAGTCGCTTTCCTGGCGGTTTTAGTCGCCATGGTTTTAGCCCAAAGGCTTACGCGGCCTCTTTTGTTTTTGACCCAGGCCGCCCACTCCGTTTCAACGGGGAATTTTTCCGTTCGCGTTCATTTAGACACCCAAGATGAATTGCGCGAATTGGCCGAAACCTTTAACCAGATGACCGAAAAATTAAAGGCCTATGCCGATCTTCAAGTCGATCGCCTGATCGCGGAACAGAAAAAAACGGAGGCGATTCTTTACTCCATTGACGAGGGCATTATCCTTCTCGACCAAGAAAAACGGCTTGATTTGATGAATCGCCAGGCCATTGAGTTTTTAAATTTGCCTAAAAATGACGAGGTCTTGGGACGCTCCTTAGTTGAAGTCTTGGATGAAGGAGCGTTAAAAAAGGCTTTGTTGGAAATTAAGAGCCCCACCGGGGAAGGCGCCGAAATTAAGGAAGTGGAACTAACCCAAGACATCAACAAAATCATCCTTCAGATTATATCCCGCAAGATTTTAAGGCCGGAGGGGCAAGAGCCGGGCCTTCTTCTGGCCTTAAGAGACATTACCCTTCAGCGGGAATTGGATAAAATGAAGGAGGATTTTCTCCATTACGTGACTCACGACCTTAGAAATCCTTTGGGCTCCATTATGGGGTTTTTGGAAATCCTCTTGAGCGGAATTCCGGGAAATTTGACGGATGATCAAAGGTCCATTTTAAGCTCCATTCAACGCTCTTCCCGCCGTCTAATGGGAATGATCAACAATATTCTTGATATCGCCAAGATGGAATCGGGCAAGCTGACTTTAAATTTAAAGAAAGTTTCTCTCCATGAAATAGCCTTGCGCGCGGCCGATATCCTGGATTCTCTCTCGAAATCTAAGAAAATTTCAGTCAAAGTCGAGACTACGGGCGATTGCGCGGTAATAGCCGATGGGGATATCATTGAGCGGGTGTTTATCAATCTTCTTGGAAACGCGATTAAGTATACGCCTCAGAATGGAAAGATCACGCTTTCGGTTGAAGATGGGGGGGATCATTTCAAGGCCGGAGTTTCCGACACCGGCGAGGGAA
>JAJZJF010000084.1 GCA_021810245.1 bacterium | reverse complement strand
TCGCCGATGATAAGGTGATTAAGTCTCATCAAGATGACGAATCCCCTTTGTTTGTCTACCAATCTCAATTTTTTATTCGCAGTCTCTATAGCTTGCAAGGAGAAGTTTTTTCGCTGTATAATTCCGCTTATGACATCGCTTTACGGGCTCGCTAGAATTCTCTGCGTTACCATCGGCTTTGCCGCCGTTCCCAAGGCCCGTCTTATCCATTTTAAAACTTCGGATCACTGGAATATCGCCGGCGTCTATTACGCGCCACTTAAAGCCAAGGGAGCGGTTGTCTTGGTTCATGGAGTTGGGGCCGGGTTTGGCGAGTGGGATAGCTTGGAGCCAAAGCTCTGGGAAATGGGGCTTGGAACCTTGGCGATTGATTTAAGAGGGCATGGGAAAAGCGCGCAGGCGGGGAAAAAAACCTGGAGTCAATTTTCCGATTCTGACTGGGTTTCGGCTCAGAAAGACGTCGAGTTTGCCGTTCGTTTCTTAAATAATCGCGGGTTTAAAGAAAAACAGATCGGTTTAATTGGCGGTTCTATTGGGGCTAACCTTGCCTCTAGAGTTGCCGACAAGTTAAAGCTGCCATGGGCGGCGCTTCTTTCTCCAGGACAAGAATATCGCGGGGTTCGCCTGAGAATTCCTCAAAATGTAAGACTGTGCGTCGCGGCTTCTCCGCAGGATTCCTATGCGTTTCAAACCGCCTTGTCTTTAGTGACGATACCCAATGTGGTTTTCTTGCAGGCTTCATCCGGGCATGGAGCTCAGATGCTGGCCCACCCGGGGTTTGTCGAGCGCCTATTGTCTTGGATTGCTAAAAACTCCGCGGTTTCTCAAAAGCGCTAGCGGCCTTTCCATAAAGATGGGCTTTTAAGAAAGCTCATCGCGTTAGCCTTTAGAGCCGAAGAGACGTTCGCGACATGAATTGAGCGCGGCAATTCATCTGGAGAGGGTTTGTACCAGCACAAAGGCCTCATTCCTGAAGTGTATCCTTGGGAAAGAACGCAAGCTCCGACGGCAGGATCGGTGTTGCTCATGTCGATTAAATAAGACTTGTTGCAGAGAGCGCCTTGGAAATAAGTATCTAACCGGCATTGGGCGGCGGGGTGGTTGTCGTTGGTTTGAGCGACGATGTGGGTATCCGGGGTATAGAAATGGAGAGGCTTGTGATCTCGTGTTAATTCCGCCAAAAGCCCCGAAACGGAAAGCCCGGCCATGGCTTCACGCACGCAAATTGAGATTTCTCCTTGATTGTTGGGATAAGATTTCGCGCAGGCTTTTCTAACGAAGATAGAATCTTTATTGCCCCAAAAGCGGGTAAATTGAGCGGACCCAGAATCGGCAAAAACGCGGTGGAGACATTTAGAGGTTGAGAAATAATCGGCTTCTCCTTCATCGGAAGCCCAATTGTCCCCACCGCCATATTTGGGCGCTCCGCCTAAATGGTGGCCCATTTCATGGCAGGCCACCAAGGCAAAACCATCCTGAGTCATATGTTTGTCTCGCGCTAAGCCTCCGTAGCTGTTGATGATCCATTGCCCGTTGACTTGTTCGGCATCGGAATTAACGGTTGGGTCATTCCACAGACGGTTAAAGACCAGGGCTCCGCCATGGGCGGCGACAATGGGGGCATAGACGGCCTCAACCTCGTCAATGACCTCGTTAAACTGCTTTTCGGTAATGCCGCTTTTAGCCGACATGGAGTTAATCGGATTTTGGAGTTGATTGGGAGGCAAGAAGCTTTCTTTAGAAGCAGAAGAATCGCTAAAAGAATTTTGAGAGAGAATTAGACAGGTAGATAACATCACGGCAGGCAGAAAGAATAGTTTTTCCTTTTTAGACATAAAGCCCCCTTATTAAGCCCCATTGTGCCATAAGTAAAAAATAAATGCAAACTGATTTCCTTATGATTGGGGGCAATTATGGGGCGTCTTCTGGCGGGTCTTCGTCTTTGATTGGGCGCACTTCTTCTTGAGAGGGCTCTTGTTGAGAAGCTTGAGAATTGATTTCTTGAATTCTTGCGGACAGTTCTTTTTCCCTGCGTGCTAAAAGTTCTTTCGCCCTTTCTTCTTTAGCAAGATAGTTTTTTTCAAGCTCTTCTTTTCTTCGGTCTAGTTCCAAAGAGCGCCGCTTCCACTCCTCTTGCAACTCTTTTCTGAGACTGTCGAGAGCTTCAGATTGTTGCTTTAAGACCTCGGCTTCAAATTTCTCAGCGCTTTGCTTGGACTTGGATATTTCCGCTTCCATATCGGCTTTACGCCTTTCAAAGCGGGCTTCAATCATTTTTTCTTTGCGGGCAAGTTCTTCCGCGTGACGCTCGCGCATTTCGGCGATTTGAATTTCATGGTTATAGATTAAATCCTCTTCCCGTCGGGCCATTTCTCTTTTTAAGGCTTCTTCCCTGGAATTAAAATAGCGCTGAAGCTCATGTTCTCGTTCCAGAGCTTCTTCTTTTTCTTTTTTTCTTCGTTCTTCCATCTCGTCTTTAACCTTGACGATCTGTTGGGCGAATTCCCGTCTTTGACGCTCCAATTCGGACTCATAGCGCCGGACCAGTTCTTCTTCTCGTAGAGCCCATTGCTTATCGAGATTTTTTTCCTTAAGGGCATAATCTGAAATGACTCTGGCCTTCCAATTTTTAAACTCCTCGCTCTGGGCCTGTTGGATGCGTTCGATTTCAGCGGTTTTGGCGGCAAAAGCCGCGTCCAAGGCGCGGCTTTTTTCCTCATATTCGGATTTAATGGCGGCTTTTTCGAGTTCAAGGCGCGAGAGCTGTTCCTTTAGGAAATTTTCCTTGTCTTGTTTTAAAGCCTCTCTTAATTCATTTTCTCTGTTTGCGAAAAATTGTTCAAGGGATAATTTCTGTTTTCTCGCTTCTTCTTCTATCTCATTTTGCCTTTCCGAGAGCTGTCTTGCGCGATCTTGATAGATTCCTTCAAGCTCCGAACTTTTTCTCTCGAATTCACGTCTTAACTCTTGAATTCTATTTTCTCTCATCCTTAAGGTTTCGCTTTCAAGCTCGGCTTCTTTTCTGCGGAGTTTTTCCTCAAGGTCCTCTTGTTTTCTCGCCAGTTCTCTTTGTTTCAGCGCATATTCTTCATCCAGGGTTTTGAGTTTTTCCGCGATTTGATTTTGAAGAGGAAGCTTTTCTTTTGCAAGTTCTTCTTCAAAATGCCGGATGAGTTTCTCTTCTTTGTCAGCCCATTGGTTTCTAAGGCGGCTTTCAAGTTCCGCATAACGCGCTTCATAGGACGCCGCTTTCTTCTGAAATTCTTCTTCGAGGTTTTTTCTCTCGATTCTCAGCCGTTCGTCTATTTCCTGCGAGCGCTCCGCCAGGGCTTTGGCGCGTTCTTCAAACTGCTGATTGGCGGCGCGGTCTAAGTTCTCGCGCGCTTGTTTGACTCTCTGCCAAAGCCCGTTTTCCAATTCTCCCCAAGAAGCTTGAAGTTCGCTTTCGCGCCGAGCATATTTCTCGCGAAGTTCTTGCTCCCGCGCGCGGTATTCTTTGATGAGCTTTTCTTCTCTCTCCGCGACTTTAATTTCTATTTCCTTAGCTAAAGTTTCAAGGCGACGTTCTAAGTTCTCATTTTGGCTTTTAAGGGCGGACCTTTCCTCAAGGATTGTCTTTAAATCTTCTTCCCGCGTTCGCAAAATAGCGGCGATTTCTCGGTCTCTTTCTTGCCGGACGATTTCAATTCTCTCGATGTCTTTTCGGTACCTTTCGGCCAGTTCAAGCTTCTCTTTTTCGGACTGAAGGAGTGAGGCTTCTCTTTCCTCGATTTTCTTTAAGGCCTCGGCCCAGGATTTTTCTTTTTCCGCCGCGCTGTGAGCGATTTTTTCTATTTCCGCTTGGGCGATGGATAAGGCCTCTTCCAGGCGTTTTTGATCGGCTTCGATGCGCGAGCGCTCTTCGGCTCGTATTTGAAGCCGCATCTCGTTTTTGGAACGCTCTTGGCGGTCTCTAATATCTTTTTCTATCGCTTCTTGGCGGGCTAGATTTTCGTTGAGGGTTTTGATCGCGGTCTCAAGCTCAAGGACTTTATTTTCCAGGGCCTTTTTTTGGTAGGACTCCTCTTTCCTTTCTGATTTAAGGCGTTCGTTGACCGACTGGAGATTGCGTATTGTCTCTAGTGCCCCGCGCAACGCCAAGTGCGCGGCTTCAAGATTCTCTATTTTCCCAAAGCTTTCTCCTTCGCTTTCCGCCATACTCCATTTTTGCGTATTTTTGTTGCAAAATCTTTACATTGAACGGCGGTGTCAGTTTTGATTTAATGAAGGGTATGGAAAATAAGGGGCTGTTTTTTCGCTGGGGTCTTGTTTTCTTTTTCTCGGCTGTCGCGGTTTACGCCATGGCCTACGTCGATTTGATTTTTCGCGCGCGGGCGGCCTACCGCGAGGGAGAAAAATACCTTGAGTGGAATAAACATCCGGAATTAAAAAAGGCTTATTATGACCGGATTTTTGCGCAAAGAAAACAGCGAATAGAAGCGGATTTTAAAAGCGGAAAGCTGACTCAAGCGGAAGAAACCCAAAAAATCGAATTGGCGCGTTTTAGAGAAAAAGAGCGCGTGTCCGAGAGTTCTCTTAAATACGCTTACATCTGGTTTCAAACGGCCGTCAAGCTCTTTTCGCCGCCGGAGAGCCGTTGGGTTCAGTTGTCGCGTAAAGAAATGCCGAAGACTTTGTCTCTCTGGAAAAAGGAGTTGGACGCTCGTCATATTCCGTATCAGGATTATATGTTCGAATAGTTCTGCGCTTGGGTCAATAAAAATCAAGGGGGGTTTATGCTTATTTTCTTAGTTGCGGTGTTTGCGTTGGCTGTTGGGAGCGTGCGGGTTGTCACGGAATACGATCGGCTGGTTCTTTTCTTTTTAGGAAAATTTCAGTCTGTCGCGGGGCCGGGGATTGTTTTTGTCGTTCCTGGCCTCATGAGCGCGCAAAAAATTACTTTGCGCGTCGTGGTTCATGACGTGCCGCCTCAAGACATCATCACGAAAGACAATGTCTCTGTTAAGGTCAACGCAGTCGTTTATTTTCGCGTGGTCGACCCTGAAAAAGCGATATTAGCCGTCCAAGACTTTTTTTATGCGACCAGCCAGCTTTCCCAGACGACTTTGCGGAGCGTTTTGGGGCGAATGGAGATGGATGAACTCTTGGCCAATCGGGAAAAAGTCAATGCCGATCTTCAGCAAATTTTAGATTCGGATACCGAGCCCTGGGGGGTCAAGGTCATTAAAGTCGAGGTTAAAAATATTGACCTTCCGGAAGACATGGTGCGGATGATTGCGATGCAGGCTGAGGCCGAAAGAGAGCGAAGGGCAAAAATCATCCGGGCTGATGGAGAATTTCAAGCATCCCAGAAGCTGAGGGAAGCCGCCCTAGTGCTTTCGGACAATCCCGTCAGTATTCAGCTGCGCTATCTACAGTCTTTATCCGAGATTGCCACCGAGAAAAGTTCGACAATAGTGTTTCCCATTCCCATCGATTTTTTCTCGGATCTTTTGAAATCTAGAAAAGCAGGTTAATCGCGCCAAATCGCGCCGATTTTAGGCAAATCTCAAATTGGGCAGGCTTATCATCGCGATTTTACCGCTTTTTCCGGCGGCCTTTGCGGGCGCGTCTGCTTTTCCGGGAAGCCAATGCGGAATAATCCAATCGATGATGCCCATTAAAGTCACGCTGGCGGCGGCGATGACCATAGCCGAGCTAATTGAAACAAAATCAAGCAATATCCCCATGCTGATTCCTCCCAAGGCAGATGAGAGAAGCTGCGCAATAAAAAGCGCGCTGGCGACGCGGCCTAAATAGTCATCTGGGATCTCTTTGCGGATGACCGGCGCCATTGCGACTCCCAGGGGAGCGTGGAAAAACGAAGTGAGGAGTTGAATCGCCAGCACAAGAGGCAGATTAATCCAAAAAGCCCCTGGAAAAAGAACCGCAGGGAAAAGCCACATCAGCCAAAAAAGCGGAGAGCTGGCCCCGGCGATGCGGTAAAACCACTTGACCCCCATTTTGTTGATGAGGGCATCTCCCCTAGATCCTTGCATGAGCCAAGCGCCGAGGAAAAGTCCCAAGGATTCAACAGCAAAAGTCAGGCCCAGGACTCCGCCCGCCGTTCCAAAAATCGCGGTTAGAATCGCCGGCAAATGGGCCGGAGGGATGAGGAGCTTTCCGATAAATATCGGAAAAACCACCAAAGGCAACGCGTCACTAAGGAAAGAATCAAGGGAAGACGAGAAGAGCCATACCTTGAGGATCTTGTTTTTGATGATATAGGCAAGGCCTTGGGTTGCCTCATGTCGACTTAAGAATTCTAACAGAGAGTTAAGCCATGAAGACCGAGGATAAGTCTCATTTGAATTCTTGAATTGAAAGATTTTCGATAGACCCTTAAGCGTTTGAAACGCCGCTGTCGAGCTTTTTTTGAATAAATTGCCAATTAAGCGGCCAGCGGCTCTAAAAAATTGGCCGAATGTGTTAATCTCAAGGTTTTGTCGCGGGTCTTTGATCCCAAACCAATAGACCGGGATCGCCAAAAACAAAAAGACGCTATAGATTCCATATGCGATGGCATAACCGGCAAAGCCGAAATGTCCGACCAAGGATCCGACGATAGCTCCGGCTGCGATAGGAAAGATGATTCCTGCCAGGGATGAATACTTTGTGATTACGGCGGAGGCTTCCTTGTTTAGCTTGCCATCGGTCCCGACAAAAGCGTTTGAAGCCGCGCCGTAGACAATCGCTTGAATTCCTTGGAAAATGGCGTTGGCCACGGTTACCGCTGCTAGTGCCAGAAAACTTAAATGTCCCAGGAAAAATAAAAGCGGAATGGCGGCCATGAGCGTCGTTCTGCCGACCATCGCGGATACAAATAAAATCCTGAAATTAGTTTTGTCGACCATTAGCCCCACCGGCAGAAAATTGATCAGCGCCATTGTGCCTAGTTGGATGTTGCGGAGGACTCCCATCATGGTCTTACTCTTTTTGAGAGCTTGCATGACCAAAAACGGCTGGCTTAAAATATAAAAATAAGCGCCAAAAGAAGTCAGGATGCTGGAAGCCCAAAACAAAGACCATAACGATTTTGGAAGCTTGACCTTGGTTTTAGGGTCTTCCTGTTGGGGAGGCTGCGGCAAAGAAGAATGGTCATGGGAATTAAAAATTGAACTGGCGCGTTCAACGGGCGAGAGAATGCGAGAAAAAGCGGGGAGTAGCGGCTCGACTTCCGGTTGGGTCGCGTCATTGGCATGAGGTTGTGAACCGTCAAAGAGAGATTCCGAAATAGAAGAAGCCTTGGCTGGAAGGGCCTTAGGCTGAGGCGAAAGTTCGGAAAGGGCCTTGGCGTTTATCGGAAGAGAAAAAGATTTTTGAGACGATTTTGGATTTTGCGCTTGAGGAGAAACGGCGCTTGGCTGAGAAATCTTGGAAAGCGTTGGAGAAGCCTCTGGCGTTTTTGGAGAGGCGGGTAAAATCGGTTCCCCTAAGCTCAGCGGCTCTAAATTTTTTAGGCTTAAATTCCCAGGCTCGAGAGGGGGTAAATTGGGCGTTTGAAAATTAGGATTTCCTTCCAAGTTAAAATCAGGATTGATTATCCCTTTGATGTTTTGAATTGCCGAGATATTTTCTCCGGCGTCGGAAATTTGGGCGGCTTGGATGGCAGAGACGGGCGCAAGATTAACGAAAATGGCCGCGGTTAAGACCACTGCGATCGCGCGTTTGAATAAGAACATAAGGGTTCATATAGCATAGATAAAAATAAAAGATAAGACCTGAGGCAAAAGGCCTATTTGTGGTCTAGGCCTTTAGACCTATTTCTTCGGTCTTGATGCGGAGGAGTCGAGACTAAAACGGCGCCCATCTCTCCCTCAAGAC
>JAJZJF010000083.1 GCA_021810245.1 bacterium | reverse complement strand
GTCCAAAAACGCTCTTGAGAAAGAATCGGGCGATTCCTTGCCTGAGCTGGCCAAAATTGGTCGCAATGATCCCTGCTACTGCGGTTCCGGAAAAAAATATAAGAAATGTCACGGCGCTTGAAAAAAAAGGGGACAGTCCCCTTTTTTTATGCCGTTTTCTCCGGAGTTTTAACCGCTCTTTGTCTTCCCCGGCCCGGACTTTGTTTTTTGGGCTGGATTGCGCTCGTTCCCTTGTGCTTTGTTTGTCGGCCGGATTCGTCAATTCGAGAATCCTTTAAGCTTGGCTGGACAGCCGGCTTTTTTTTTCACGCGCTTTCTCTCTTTTGGATTTATCAAACCTGCCGCTTTGCCGGAATTAATGTTTTTCTCGCGCTATTGTCCTGGGTTCTTTTGGCAGCGTTTTTAGGAATTAACTGGGGTTTTGTCTCGGCCGCCGTTTCTTGGCTTGCGCTAAAGCCCTTGGACGTCCTCACTCCCTGGATTTGGGCGGTTTTGTGGTCGGCCTCGGAAGCGCTATGGCTTAGGACCCCGCGACTCTGCATGGATATTCTAAGCTACACTCAATACCGTTTTCTTCCCCTCATTCAAATTGATTCTATTTTAGGGCCCTTGGGCTTGGGGTTTTTCATCCTGTTTTTTAATGCCTCTGTCGCTTATTTTTTATACTGCGAAAAACCTAAAAAACGCCTGGCGCTAGGTTGGATTTTTCTCGCCCTTTTGTCCATTGCGGGAATTTTTGGATATGGAGCCTTCAGTCTTTCTCAAACTCCAAAACAGACTCCCTCTTTTGAGGTCGCTATTTTACAGCCGAATGTCGATCAATATCAAAAATGGACTCCCAATTCCGCTTCCGAGATTACCGCGAATTTAGAAGAGCTTCTCTCTGGCCCTTGGAAAAAAAATCCGAGCCTGATTCTGTGGCCGGAAGCGGCCTTGCCGAGGCTGTTGGGAAAAGAAAAGACGATTTCAGAGGCTTCTTTCGCGAGTGTTCGCTGGAAAAGCTATCAAATCTTGGGCGCGGTGGTTCAAAATTCGACCCATCTCTACAATGCCGCTTATTATCTTAATCCCACGGGTCAAACCCAGGGGTTTTACGCTAAAAGAGAATTAGTTCCTTTCGGGGAATATGTCCCGTGGGATTTTTTGCGCCGATTTATCGGATATCTTGATCAATTGGGCGATATGACTCAAGGCCCCTCATCCCCCCATTTGCTTAGGACCGATTTTGGGAAGATTGGATGCACTATTTGTTATGAGGCGGTTTTCCCTTTTTTATCCCGCAGCGAAGCTCAAAAAGGCGCGCGCGCAATCGCCAATATCACCAATGACGGCTGGTATAAAGAGACCTGGGGGCCTTATCAGCACTTTTATATCAATCGCTTCCGTGCCGTTGAAAATCGCCTCTATGTTTTGCGCGCGGCTAACACCGGCATTTCGGCTGTTATCGATCCCTGGGGGCGAGTGATTCGCCGGTTGCCTTTGAATCTTCGGGGGCGACTTGAGGTTTCTATTCCCGCGTTAGATCCCTTCCCCCGGCGTTCCTTTTATGTCCGCCATGGGGATTGGTTTGGATTTCTCTGCGTGATCCTAAGCGCGCTTATTTTCTTTTTTCGCTTGACACAAAAGGGGACTGTCCCCTTTTTTTAGCTTGGGCGGCGGCTACGCTCTGGAAATTGAACAGACGGCGTTTCTTCATGCCCAGACTCTTTTATGTTTTGTAGAATGACTTAATTTAAAGGATAAAGCGATGTTTCAAGAAACGAAGGGGCAGATTGAAAATCTTAAAGACTGGCTTTTAAATCTTGAGAAATTAGTCGAGCCTCAAAAATTAAAATCCGAAATTTCCCAGCGGGAGGCGGAGGCGTCTCAGCCGTCTTTTTGGTCGGATTCCGTGCGCGCTAAAAAAAAGTCAAAAGAACTCAACGATCTAAAGAAAAAGCTGGAAGAATTCTTGTCTCTTAAGCGCGATTTGGAGGATATTGAAGTCCATTTGGATTTGGCCCATGAGGCTCAGGATCAGGCGGAACTTAAGGAAATTGAGGATAATTTCAAAAAGTTAGAAGGGCGCTTTCATATTTTAGACGCGACCCTTAAACTTTCTGAAGAACACGATTCTTGTGACGCGATCATTAGCTTTCACGCCGGCGCCGGTGGAACGGAAGCTTGCGATTGGAATGAAATGCTGATTCGAATGTATACTCGCTGGGCGCAAAATCGCGGCTTTGTATTTAGCGTCACTGATTCTCTTAGGGGCGAAGGCGCGGGAATCAAAAGCTTGACCGCTTTTGTCCGCGGGACCAACGCTTACGGGCTTTTGAAGGGCGAGATCGGGGTGCACCGTTTGGTGCGCATTTCCCCTTTTGACGCCAATAAAAGGCGGCACACCTCTTTTGCCTCGGTGGATGTTTTGGCCGATATTGAAGATGATATTGAAATCGAGGTTTCGGATTCCGATGTCAGGCTTGAAACTTTTCGCGCCGGCGGACACGGAGGACAAAACGTCAATAAGGTTGAGACCGCGGTCAGGCTCATTCACATTCCAACAGGCATTGTTGTCGGCTGTCAAACAGAGAGAAGCCAATTGCAGAACCGGCTAAACGCGATGAGAATGCTCAAAGCGAAACTTTATGAAATCGAGCTGGATAAAAAACGCTCAAGCGCGGAAAAACGCTACGATGAGATGGGCTCTATCGCCTGGGGACATCAAATCCGTAGTTATGTTTTTATGCCCTATCAATTAGTCAAAGACCTTAGAACCGGACATCAAAGCTCTCAAATTCAAACAGTGATGGACGGCGGTCTTGATCCTTTTATCGAGGCTTATCTTTCTTGGCTGGCGGCCGGACGGCCTATGCGGAAGACAGAAATAGAAGAGGTCTAGACAAAGGCGTTGATATGCTTAAACTGGGGCGGAAAGCGCTCATTTTTAAGATTTTTTGGGCTCATCTGTGGGCGATAGTTTGATGAAATTTTCAAGCTTAGCTTTGAGCCTGTTTCTTTCAATGGGCTTGACTAAATAGCTATTGGCGCCCGTCGCCATCGCTTTTTCAACGTCTTTGACGGTGTCAAGACCGGTCAACATGATGACGGGAATGTCTTTTGTCTTAGGGTCTCTCTTTAATTTGATGCAGGTTTCATAACCATCCATCACCGGCATCATCGCGTCAAGCAAAATTAAGGAGGGTTTTTCTTTTGCCGCTATTTTAATGGCATCTAGCCCGGTGTTCGCTTGAATGACGTCAAGGCCTAAACTTTCCAAGATTAATTTGATGGTTGATAAGATAATATATTCATCGTCTACATGTAAGATAACCGGTTTTGCGTTATTTTGAAACCAGGCCATAATAATTTCCTCCTCCGTCGCTACTTTTCATCGCGTCAGTTAGTCTGGCTTGACTCATGTGCATATTGACGCAAATTCGGAAGAGAGAGGTCAAGGCTTAGGCATTTTCTTTTCCGAACCTTGTATTTAGAAAAAGCGAAAATTAAGACTGGAGCTTGCTTTTCCAATAAGGCGGCGGCAAGCCGCCTAAAGCGGCGATGGCGAGCTGGCTTAGAATAAAAATGGAGAGCCAAAAAAACGCTTTATCCATCCAACCATAAGAGTGAAGCCCGATTCCAAGCATATTGACTCCAAACCAAGACAGGCTGGTAATGACATTTCCTAAAACGGCCATAACCATTAGCCCGCGTTCCCGGATAAATCCCCCCCATCGCGCGTGGAGAATGATGGCGTTCCATAGGACAATTAACAAAGCTCCGTTTTCTTTGGGGTCCCAGCCCCAAAATCTTCCCCAAGATTGATCGGCCCAAATGCCTCCTAATACGGTTCCGACAAAACTAAAAAGAAGACTAAAACAAATAATCCCATAAGTCATTTGAACCAAGGCTTTAGCGGCTTCTTTGTCCAAAGAAGGGGTTAAAACTCCCTTGAGGATGTAGAGAATTCCCAAGGTTCCGGCGACAAAAGTGGAGGCGTATCCGATCGTAATCGATGAAACATGAGTGGAAAGCCAGAAGTTGGAGTTGAGAACCGCGCGCATCATTTCCATGGTGTCTCCGGTCATCGCTAAATGATGGGCGATAATTAAAGTGGTAAATCCGATGATGGAGGCTGTCATAGCGGCAAAACCCTTGGGAAATTTTTTTTCGAGTATCCAGCAAAGCAAAACCGCGACCCAGCCGATAAAAACGGCGGAAGAATAAAGATTGGTGACTGGCGGACGGCCCTGGATGACGATGCGGCAGAGAATTCCAAAGGAATGGACGCTCCAGGCTACGACCAAAAGCCGCATGGCAAGTCTTGTTAGGAACTCAGGCAAGACGACCCAGGAAATCGCCAATAGGATAAAAATAACAAAATAAAGGACAAGGCCTTTCCAAAAAGGAGAGACGGCGTTAAAAATTTCTTCATAACGGCTCCACCTCCATTGAGACGGAAGATTTTTTTTGAGCCACTGGCGGTAGGAATTGGCGGCGGCGTTAAAAGCGGCTGGATCGCTGGTTTTTCTCGCCTCTTCCATTTGGTGATAAAAGAGAAGCGGGCTTGAGAGCGTTCCTTGGAGCAACAATTGTCCGATGGCTTTTCCGGAACTAACCCAGGCATACTGGCTGCCGGAGGAAATCGGAATGGCCCAAAAATACGCCGATTGATCGATAAAATTAGAGCGAGTGAGAACGTCCGAGAGTTCTTTCTGCAGGCGCTTGTTTTTAGCGATGGCTTGCGGGTTTTTGAGAAGAATAGAAGGCAAGGAGTCAGGGAGTTCCGGAATCTCAAGGCTAAATTTGAGCCGCTGGTAAAGAACCATTTGTTCTTCCGCTTCCAAGAGAGCCGATTCAAAAGAGGAGCGGGATTTCGCGGGAATTTTTTCGATGGAATCCGCTTTTTTCTCAAGCTTGTCCCAGGAAGGAGCAATTTGATTGAAAGAAAAATAGCGCTGAGCGTTTTGGGGCAGGTTAAAAAAACCGAGAACGTCTAGGTTGTCGATGCAGAAGACTTTTTCTAGGTCCGCAATCGCGGGGCGGCTGATTAAATCAAGCAGCCATTTTGAGGAAGAGATTTCCTCTTCTTTGGTTGAGACGCTTTCTTTGTGGCTGAGCATCAAAAGAGAGCTGCGGGCGACCGTGTCCAAGGGTTTTACGCGGCCTTCCTGCAAAACGGGAAATTGGGAAAATAAAGACAGGTCGATGCCAGAACTTGAGCGAGGAAAAATCGGGAAGAAAGCCCAAATGAGAGAACCCAATACCAAGAGATTTAAAAGGAGAGAATTTTTCGCCTGAGGTTTTTCTTCTTTCATGAAATAAACTTAGCCTGTTTAAGCCGAAGTAGAAAATGAATAATGAGGCCTAGGGCCACAAAAAAAGAAGAGATATAGGGAATGGTCCAACTGGGGTTATGGACGACTTGAAGAATTGAAACCGTATCGTTTTGAGCGTAAGAAGCTTGGTAGAAAGTGAGGCCTTCAAAGCGCAGGGGATGGTTCATCGATATCAGCGTGTTTCGATTTTCCAAGGGAGTTGCGGGGTCTTCAATATGAACCAGGCTTGAAAATCGGCTGGGGATAGTCGTGCCATTGTAAATTTTATGAGTAAACTTTTTTAAGAAAAGAGAAAAAGGAAAATAATAACGTTTTGGTCTCAGCACTAAATAGATTTCTTTTCCTTTCACTGGAATTTTTTGCGGAAGAGGAATCATTTCGGATAATTGCCAATTTCCCAAAACCTTTCCCTCCTCTAAGACTTGGACCAAGGTCGCTGGCATATTAGGCTGATTGTCTTCATGGCTTAAAGGCATGTCGATGATCTCAAGATTTTTCCCCGGCCCTTGAATCTGAGAATAGTCAGGAAAGGGGCCGTCGTTATTTTTGCGGATATCAACGGCGGCGTTTCTGGCGTAATGTTTGATTATCAGGGTCATTTGATTGGGAAAGTGAATCGTTTGCCCCGTTTTTAAAAGTTGTTGCGGGATGGAATAGAGGGTGTCACTCTTAGGGTCTGTCGCGTCTATGAGATCGAGTTCGGAATGCCGGGGGTCTTCGCTGTAGTTTTTAGCGGTGTTTTCCTTGATGGTCATCTGGCTTTCGCGAGAAAATCTTCCGGTGAGAAATTGGCCCACAAAAAGAATAATGAGCCCAAAATGGGTCAACCAAAGACCTGTTTTTTTGTAAGACAGGGTCAGCCGTTTAAAATGAGCGAATAAAAGATTGGCGATTAAAATGACTCCGACCAGTTTCCCTGCTGGAAAAAGCGGGATCCGGTATCCATGGAAAAATGGGCGCGAATAGAGAAACCAGCTGTTGAAATGAATTTTGACGGAGTCATAGACCCCTAATTGAACCTCGCCGAGAGTGCATAAAAAGACTAAAAGGGCCAAAGCTCCAAGACCAGCCAGGGTTAGCTCAAGAGAAGATAGGAGTTCAAAAAATTCCTTTGCCGCGAACTTAATTTTGTCCATGGAGTCTTTTTTCTTTCAGCATGGCCGCCATTCGCTCAAATTTGGCGGCTTGAATTTCGGTATTTCCCTTGGGAATTTTGTAAATGGAGACGGCGGGAGGCTTATTTTTACACGCGGAGACGACCCCTAGACACAGAAAGAAACTCCAACGGCGCAGAACGTTCACGACTCCATTATATAAAAATTGGGGCTGGCCCCGGAAAAGTCAGAGGCTTTTCAAAACTTTAAATACTAAAAATACAGAATTATGCGGCGGTTTTTTGGAGGGTCGGAAGGTCCAGGCGGATATGGGCTTCTTTTAGTTTTTTGGGGTTGACAGGGGATGGCGATTCGCTTAAAGGGCAGGTTCCCTTTTGGGTTTTCGGAAATGCGATGACTTCTCTGATGGAATCTTCTCCACAGAGAATGGCGGATAAGCGGTCTAAGCCTAAGGCGACTCCTCCGTGCGGAGGCGCTCCGAATTCCAGAGCGCGCAAAAGCATTCCGAACTGCTCTTCTTGTTCTTGGGCGGAGTAGCCCATCAGTGAAAAAATGCGGCGCTGAATTTCTGCGCGGTGATTGCGAATGGATCCCGAGGCGAGTTCAACTCCATTAAAAACCAAGTCATATTGATGAGATTTCATTTGTCCGGGATTGGTCTCAAGCATCGGCAATTCTTCTTCGAGAGGAGAGGTAAACGGATTGTGAGCGAAGGTCCAGCGCTTTTCCTCCGGCTCCCATTCTAACAGCGGAAAATGGATTACCCAGTGGAAGCTCCAAGGTTTTGAGGGCGCGGGTTTTAAAATGGAAATCAGCTCTTTTCTCAAGCCTCCGAGAACCTTAACGGCGGCGTCTTCTTTGTCGGCGGCGAAAAAAGTCGTGTCCCCGGGTTTTGCTTGGAAAATATTTTTCAAAGATTCAATTTCGGAAGAACTTAAGAATTTGGCGATGGGAGAATTGGGCCCGGATTCTTCCCATTTAATCCAAGCCAAGCCCTTGGCGCCCAGGGATTTGGCGAGTTCGGTCAACTTGTCTATTTGAGCGCGCGGAAAATCGGCGGTTGCCGACAACCCGCGCACGACTCCTCCGGAAGAGGCCGCGCCCGCAAAAACTTTGAACCCCGAAGTCTTGAAAAGTTCAGTCGCGTCTTTAATCTCAAAACCGTACCTGAGATCCGGCTTGTCGGATCCGTATCGGCGCATCAAATCGGCGTGTTCGATTTCAGGGAAAGGAGTTTGAATATCGACGCCCAAGACCTCTTTAAAAACGGCTTTTAGAAAAGTTTCAACGACGGAATGGATATCTCGCTCTTTGACAAAAGACATTTCTAAATCAATTTGCGTGTGCTCGGGCTGGCGGTCGCTTCTTAAATCTTCGTCTCGGAAAGCCCGCGCCAATTGGAAATATCGCTCGATGCCGGAAGCCATCAAGA
>JAJZJF010000082.1 GCA_021810245.1 bacterium | reverse complement strand
CCTAACGCTCAATATTATTCTTTATGCCTTAACCGGAGATTATAAGGCCGATGCGGTCCATCAACCCTACTTGATTGAAAAAATGCGCTCGGGAATTCCCTGATGAATTCATTTTCTCTGATTTGGCACAGCGGCCTTTGGACGGGTCTTGCATCAATAGCCCTCATTGTTTCTCTGGTTTGGCATCTCATGTCCCTGCAAAAAAACCTGACGCTGATTTTTTTGCGCATACTCGGCGTTTTGGCGCTTCTCGCCGCGGCTTTAAACCCCGAAATCGCCCTGAACCATTCTGTCTTTAAAAAGCCTGGGCTTCTCATACTCATCGACCGCGGACACTCCATGGGCGGGCCGGCCGGAAAATACAACCGCCTGACCACCGTACAAAAATGGCTCTTGCAAAATAAAAGTCAAATTAAATCCAAAGCCGAAGCCTCTCTCTTTACTCTCGCCTCCAACGCCAAAAACTTATCTTCGTTTAAGAATCTCCGCGCCCTAAGCCTATCGCAAGCGGATTTTTCCCCCCAAGAATCTCTCTTGGCTGTCAAAGACCAAATTCAGAATCTAAATCCCAAGAGAATCTGGCTTTTTTCCGACGGGAACGCCCCCGAAGAGGATTTTCTAGCCGCCGCTCAAAGTCTTAAAATTCCCATCGATTCAATCGCCGTTGGGAGAAATATCGATAAAAAAGGTTTTCTGATCCGAAAAATTGAAGCTCCTGACTTCGCGTTTCTGCATGGAAAATTTAGTTTTGGAGTTCAAATTGAAACTCAAAAGCTTAGGAAAATTCCTTGCCAGTTGAGTTTGTCAAAAAAAACGTCGGGCTCCTCTCACTGGAAGATTCTCTCCCAGTTTCAATTCACCCCTTCTTCAAATTACGAATCTTTTAACGATAGTTTTACCGCCATCGCAGAGCAATTGGGAAGCGAAAAATATCGTTTTAAGCTCGAAGCGGCCGGCATTTCTCCGCTTAAGCGGGAAATGGAGGTTCCAGTCATTCGGCAAAAGTACCGCATCATGTATTTAGCCGGGCGCCCCAGCTATGAATATTCGTTTTTAAGGAGATTTATTAAAAAAGACCCTCGGCGGGAACTAGTGAGCTTTGTCATTCTCAGAAACCCGCAAAACCCGGTTTTTATTCCAGACAATCAGCTCTCACTAATTCCCTTTCCGGCTCAAAATATTTTCTTAAGAGACATCTCTCAATTTGATCTCTTCATCCTTGAGAACTTTTCCGCCCAGAAATTCAACTTGCCCGCGGTTTATCTTGAGTCTTTGGCCAATTACGTCAAGAAAGGCGGCGCGCTACTAATCCTTGGAGGCCCCAATGCGTTCTCGCAAGGCGGATATAAAAATACTCCGCTGGAAGAGTTACTTCCGGTCAGATTGTCCGCTCAAATTCCAGATTTTATTTCGGAACTCTTTACCCCTCGGCCAATTTCCTGGGAACATCCTTTAGTTAATCTCTATTCCGATCCCAATTTTTCAAAAACGATCTGGAAAAATCTTCCGCAGTTGAAAGGCTTCGGGCTTTTCTCCGCTTTGCAGCCGAACTCAAGCCCAGTCCTCATTGATCCAAATCAAAAAATGCCCTCTGGAGATCCGCTTCCGATTTTGGCGGTCAGAAAATTTGGCCAAGGGCGAGTCATGGTCATTAGCGCCAATTCTCTTTGGCGCTGGAAATTACAGAACGCCGAGAAAGCCCAAGGCCGAAATTTTTATGATCGATTCTGGTCTCGGGTCATCGAGTATATGACGAGAACCTTAAGCCTTTCTCATGTTAGGTTTTCGCCCATTCCCGATGAAATCACGCCCATTGAACCAGCCCATTTCTTTTTTAGCGTATTTGACAATGATTTTTCTCCCATTCCTGCGGGAAAAGCGACAATCTCTGTTAAGTGGATTAAACCTGGGAGGACCCAACAAACATTGACGCCTCAAATGATTAAACCCGGCTCCTATGAAATTTCACTCACGGGAATCCCCCCGGGAACTAATAGAATAGAAGCCTTCGCCTATAGAGATTCTCGACTTTTGGGCAGCGATTCAATTTCTTTTGACTGGAATCCCGAAAAAAATAACTCTCCAGTTCGGAGAACGATTCTCAAAAAAATATCCTCTGATTCAGGAGGGCGATTCTTTGAAATTAAAAAAACATCAGCGCGGGATTTGTTGAGCCTTCTTCCTCAACCCAAACGCCGCTATCAAATCAAGCGCCGTTTACGTCCCTTCGAATCTCCGCTTTGGCTGGCTTTATCAGCCCTCATCCTTATCTTGGAATGGATATTAAGAAGAAAACAAGGACTGCCTTAATTTATAATAAATCTAAGTGAAAAAATTATTCGAATTGAGGACTCCGATTGTTTTTTTCATTTTCTTTGCTCTGTATCTCTTTACCCTTAATCCGTCGCTTGCGCCGTACCGAGACGCCGGAGAAATGGCGAGCAGCGCATGGACCTTGGGGGTCTCTCATCCCACCAGCTATCCGTTGTACATCCTGCTTGGACGCCTCATCGACTCTTTCCCCTTGGGAAACCCCGCCTATCGGCTCAATCTTTTATCGGCCGTTTCCGCCGCCTTGGCCGCCGCGCTTTTATTTTCTTTTCTCTTAGAGAATTTTGGCCTTGAAGCGGCCTTGGGCGGTTGCGCGCTTTTAGGTTTTAACGCCACTTTTTGGTCCATTGCCATCGTATCGGAAATGTATAGCTTGTGGGTCTTAGGCGCGGTTTTTCTTTTGTCGATTGCCTGGAAGTTAAGCGAAAACTACGATGACAATCTCTGGTTTTTCTTTTGTTTTGCCTTTGGGTTGATTGTGTCCAACCGCCTTGATTTTGTCTTGTACTCGCCGGGCCTTATTTGGCTTTCCCTTTCGGGAAGCGATGAAAAGCCTATTTCTTTTTGGGCTGGGTGGGCTTTTGTCGTCTGCCCGGCCTTGATGTTTTTCTTCGGTTTTCACTGGCCAATCGCGGCATTGGCGGCCTGGACCGCCATTTATCGCCGAAAAACCCAAAACCTAAAGAGTTGGATATTTAAATCGGCGCTTTTTTCTTTGTTGGGAATTTCAATCTATGCTTACCTTCCCATTCGTTCTTCTACTAGCCCCTGGCTAGACTGGAATCACCCAGCAAACATGTCCAATTTCATTCAATCAATTCTAAGAACTAAATATGGCGGGACATTGGATCTCATCAGCGAAAATTACGCCAAGGGCTCCCTTTTTTTAGGCAATATGGTTCTCTACGCCAAACACCTTTGGCATAATTTTTCCTTAGTTGGAATTTTAGCGGCTCTCTGGGGAATGGCGGCTCTAGCGCGATCAAAGCCGCGCCGATTTATCGGCATAATCACCCTCTATTTTTGGAGCGGGCCATTTTTTCTCTTGTTGGCCAATATGCCGCCCAATCCTCACGCCATCGCGATCGTCGACCCCCATTATCTTTTGTCAGATACAGTCCTCATTTTTGGCGCCGCTCTCGGGATTTCAGAATGGGCCAAGCGTTCTAAGAGATTCTCTCAAGCGGCGGTTTTATTTTTAATTTTATTTCCATTTGTCGCGGGGCGCCTTAAAGAGGCAAACCGCAGAGAATATTTTTTTGATTATGACTATGCGAGAAACATTCTCCTTTCATCTCCCCTTAATTCCACCCTGATCGCGAAAAAAGACGTGCAGCTTTTCACTCTCTGGTATTATCAAACAGCCGGAGGCTGGCGACCCGACGTCAATATAGTGGCTCAAGGCTTGATAGGCTCTCCTTGGTATGAGAAATCTTTCGCCAAAAGGGCTCCCAATTTATTTTTAACCCCGCTCCCCAATGATGAGGCCTGGAAGAGATTTTTAACCGTTAATAACCCCGCCTTTGTCACTCCTGACGCCGATGTGCCGCCCGCAATTTTAAACAACTTAAGCCCGCGCGGACTTTTAATGGGCGCTGTTTCCCAGGACTTAGACGCTTCTCAAAATCTCTGGCATTTGTTTGCCCTGCGCGGACGCTACTCATATGAAAACCAAATTGATTTTTTCACCTCGGATTTAGTCGACGCTTATTCCCAAATGTCCTTTAAAGAAGGAACGGAGAGATTTAAGCAAGATCCCGCTTCTTCTTTTGATGATTTAAACCAGGCCTGGGCGATGCATTGGATTTTTCCAGGTCCCCCGGCCTATTTAGGATATGCGGCTTATCTTGATAAAAAATATCCCGAAGCTTTAAACCTCTATCAAATAGCGGTCAATTTGGGAGAAAAACTTAACTCCTTGGCCCATCAATACCGAGCGCTCAAGGGAACACTTGAAGACTTTAAGAAATCTTGCGCCGAAAACATGGTCCAGGTTGGGGCTATTGAAGAAAAGTTGGGAAACCCTCAACAAGCACGAAACTGGTATTTAAAATCTCTCGATACCTATCCCTCGGCGCAAGCCCATTACAACCTCGCGGTTCTAACCTGGAACTCCGATCCGGAAAATTCAGAAAAAGAGTTGGAGAAAGCTTTGACTCTTGATCCTAATGACACGACAGCCGCAAAATATCTTCAAATTCTGCGCGCGCGGATGGCAAACTATAAACCATGAATATTCTTCCCTCCGCTTTTTTGACAAGACCGTGAAAGGAATTTCTTGGGATGGAATTGCGCGATTTAGCGCGGCCAGAAATTATAGCGAACGGCGATAATCCCCAAGATGTCATAGCCGCCGCTAAACTTCAAGAATCCAAGGTTAAAGTCCGTTTTCAGATAGTGACTGGCCTTGAGGTTAATCAGCATCGGATGAAGAGCCGCACCGTTAAACTGCATGGCCTCCAGCTCGATTGGATGGTTTGAAGTCGCCCTAAAAATGGCGTTGACAAAAGGAATCGTATGGCTGACGACCGTTTGATTGGGCTCCTGAGCGTAGAAGGTCAGGGCCGTCGGACTCAAAAAATTAGAAAATTGGGCAACCGCATCCCCCCAATCGCCGAACATCATGCCCGCGCTTAAGCGCGCGAAATAGATCTTTTTGGTCATTACAAAATAAGCGTCTCCCAGAAGTTGAGTCCCGTTGTTATTGCTTACTTGGGCGGTTACATTCGTCGAACCCGATCCCGAGGCCGTCGGCTGGGAAGTGTCACGAAAAAGAAGGGTCCCTTGAGTCCCAAAAGCGACAGCCGGGCGCAAGCGAGTTTCTGATTGAAGCTGCATTTTCCCATCAGCAGAAAGCATCCAAACTCCCACCTGATCAAGATAATTGGTTTTGGCCGGAGAGTTTTTAAACGAGTTCTTCCCATAGAGGCGTCCGATAATATAATCGGCGTTGATATCCAGGCCCAGGCCTGGAGAATTATCCTGATCGTGCCCGCGATAAGCCGTCGGAGTAAAAACGACTCCAGATAAAGGGGCTGGTGGTCTGACTTGAAGAGGCGCGGCCGCGCTCGCTTTTTGGGGCGAGGTTTTTGCCGGCCCGGCCCCGGGATTTTTTTCAACGAGCTTAAAAACCAAGCGCACTTCTCTTCCGACAATGGCAATCGTTGAAAGTTGAGAGGGAACTGGAGTCGTCATCTCATAGAGGGCGGGAACAACCGCAGAAAACTGGCCAGTTGCCTCCATTCTTTTTACATCATCTAGGATGTCAGTTTCCGTATAAAGGCTTCCCTTCGTCGCATGAGTTAATTCGGTCAAGGTATAATCATTGGTGAATTTTCCATCTCTGACAAAGAGAACTTCTCCAATGACCCAGGGGCCTTTTTTATCCAGGGATAAAGGAACCCCAAGCCCGTTGGAACTTGCGACCGGAGAAGAAATTGAAACAGGCGCATTTTGCGCTGTTGGAGAAGAAACAGCGGGAGTAGACGCTGCCGCCGGCAAACTTTGAATAGGTTGGGCGATGGTTCCAGTTGAAGCCGGGGACTGTCCCCAAGCCGCTCCCAGCGGGAAAACCATCAAGAATGCGTTAAAAAATGAGATGCGCCGCAAGATTGGCCATCACCCCCGCGCAGAGATCATCAGCGACGACTCCATAGCCTCCCGGCAATTTTTCAAACCAATTGCAGGGAAACACCTTGAACATATCGAAAATGCGAAACAAGAGAAACGCTAAAAGATAGGCCTTGACGGTATGCGGCAATAAAAAAGCGGCGCACATCATGCCGAGAATTTCATCTAAAATAATTCGGCCATCGTCATGGCGCCCCAAAATTTTTTCGGCTTTCCCGCAAAGCCAAAACGCGGCTAAAGAGCCTAGGATAACAGTCATGAGAAATATTTTCGCATTTTTAGGCATCAATAAAGACACAAACAGGCCCTCAAGACTCCCGAAAAAACCTTCTCCGCCGCGTTTCTGAACGCGCCCCGCTTTTGCCCACATCCATCCAGGCAGATAGCTTAAATAGGCCCCGGTCGCAAAAAAAAGGATCGCTTGATTCATTGCCAAGTTTTCTCAAGCATTTTTCTGGACTGCTTAAAGTAAAGATAGGCGGAACTCCAAGATGAGACAACGCAAACGATCGTCAAAAGGTAAGGGACAAAGAGGAAATGAAAAACCGCCATCGGAAAAAAGTCCCTAACCAAAAGAAAGACAAGCATCGCCAAGATTGAAGCGGACTGAAGCCCCATCTTCCATTTCCCCCAACTCTCCGCCGCAGGAACGCTCCCGCCTTTGGCCGCTAAAATCCTCAAGCCCCCCATCAAAAGCTCGCGGATAATAATCAAAAAAATTCCCCAGAGAGGAATCCTAAGCCCGCTTCGAATGAGAGCAATTAAGGTTCCAATAATAAGAATTTTATCCGCAATCGGATCTAAAACTTTTCCAAAAGCGCTAATAGTATTGGTTGAACGCGCGATTTTCCCGTCAAACCAGTCAGTCAAAAGAGCGGCCACAAAAAAGAGAAATGCCGCGGCATCCCAGAATACATTTTTTTGAATCAGCGCGACGAAAGTTCCCAAGGCTAAGAGTATGCGGAAAACCGTCAGGCGATTGGCCAAACTCATAGCGGTCTATTTAATGCGCGGCCCCGGAGGTAAAATCTGGTTGAGGAAGAGAGGGCGGGTTTGGACCCACAGGTTGAGCCGCTCCGATTGGATTTGGTTTTGCGACCGGAAGAAGCGACGGTTTTTTGTTTTTTTTGTGGGGCAAAAGAGTTTTGCCGCCGGATATTGCCTTAAGCTTAATATGGTAATTTCCTTTTATATCCGGACTAGGGAGCGGATAAACTTTCCCATTAAGAGAAATTTTAAGAGCCGCCGGAAAATTCGTCCAAAAAACAAACTCTCGTTTAGCCCACCAGGTTTGTTGCGCGCCGGCTGGAGCAAGACCTCGGAATTTGATATTGCCATCAACCGAAACGACTAGGCGCGCGGGCTTAAGCAAATCAATCAGTAAAGATGACTCGCCTTTTTGCGGCAACGCTGTTTTCGGCCCAGAAGGAACTTGAACAACCGAGTCCACGGCTATTTTCTGATGCGCGAGGTTTTTTTTCTGGAAGCTGGATTTATGTTTAAGAAAGAGCGCTCCCAAGACCGCCAAAGCGACCACAGAACCGATAATAATATTCCGAAGATTTTCGCGTTGGACTGGCAAGACCTTGGTCGAAGAAGAATCTAAACTTTCCGCGGATTCTGAAATGTTTTTTGTTTGATCGGCAGTCACAGCTGATTTTGAATCCTCGACAAAACCCAATTCATTAAAATCTATATCCAGATATTCGCAATACCCTTTAATGAAACTTTTCAGATACGATCCGCCCGGAATTTCTTCAAAGCGGTCCTCTTCCATAGCGGCAATAAATCTTTTTGAGATTCTTGTTTCTTGATTCACGGCGTCAATGGTCCGGCCCTTTTTAAGCCGCGCCGCCCGCAATTTGTTTCCAATAGAAGGAGTTTTGGACTGAACCGAGCTTAATT
>JAJZJF010000009.1 GCA_021810245.1 bacterium | reverse complement strand
CTGCTAAACAAAATGGTTTTTGTGACTGGCCCGCGCCAGGTAGGCAAAACCTACCTCGCGAAAGATTTGCGGCGCGAGTTCAAGGAATCGGTCTACCTCAATAACGATGACATCTCGGATATTCAAATCATCCGAGGCCGCTCCTGGCCGCTCAACGCGGAGTTGGTCGTTTTAGATGAAATCCATAAGATGAAGGGGTGGAAGAATTTCCTAAAAGGCGCTTTCGACACCAGACCTGCGCGACAGTCGTTTTTGGTCACTGGCAGCGCGCGTCTCGACACTTTTAGGCAAGCCGGAGATTCTCTTGCCGGGCGCTATTTTCTCTATCGGCTTCATCCACTTTCAGTTAAAGAACTCTCAAGTGTGACTCCTCCCTACGAGGCGGTTTCTGCGCTCAACAAGCTTGGCGGATTTCCGGAGCCGTTTCTCTCCGGCTCCGAAGATTACGCCAACCGCTGGCGCAGGCAGTATTACACGGACATCATCAGGGAAGATGTTTTGGATTTCAGCCGCATCGGCGAGATGCGCGCTTTGCGAATGCTTGTGGAAATGCTGCGCGCGCGCGTGGGCGCGCCTCTCTCATATGCTTCGTTGGCCCGCGATCTTGAGGTCGCCGCCAACACCGTTCGCAAATACGTCGAAATCCTCGAGAGTCTTCATGTCGTCTTTACCGTGCGCCCGTTTCACAAGAACATAGCCCGGTCCCTGCTCAAGGAACCCAAGATCTATTTTTACGACAGCGGCTACATAGACGCCGATGAAGGCGTTCGTTTGGAAAATACTGTGGCGGCTTGTCTCCTTAAACATGTCCACTATTTACAGGACGCAAGAGGCAAGGACGTTTCCCTTCACTATATTCGCACCAAAGAAGGCAAGGAAGTTGATTTTGTTCTCGCCGAAAAGGACCAGGTGACCCATTTCATCGAAGTTAAACTCTCCGATGATGGCCCGGCGCCTAACTTGAAATATTTCAGCGAACGTCACCCGAAGATTTCTGCCGTCCAATTAGTTCATAACGCCCGTCAGGAAAGACGCTCCGGACCAATCTCTATTATTCCGGCCGGGGCCTGGCTGGCTCAATTAGAGGCATAAAGTATTTTCCAATACGAAATTGATATAAGGTTAAAATACAGCGTAAAATCACCATGGCAACAAGAGAATTGGGCCGCGTTCTATTAGGCCTTGGCAAAGCGGGCTTCGCGAGCTTTTTGAATCGTCATGAAAATCGGCATCCATAACGGTTCGGGGCTTGGGGATATCTTGATGTCGTTGCCGCTTTTGTATGGCCTCAGAGACGCGGGGCACGAGGTTTACGGCGTGGGCAATGAGTCTACGCGCTCTCTTTATGATTTCTTGGCCAAGGAAAAGGCGATAGCGGGAGCCAAGATTTACCAAAGCCATTCTCCTTTGAGCTGGCGCCGAGAAATTCGGGATCTGGATATCTTTTTGCTTGTCGGCTATTTTGGCTACGGGCTTAACCCTTTGGGTCTGTCGCGGTTTTTGGCGCCGCCTTTGTCTCCCTTTCTCCATTTTTTTCAAGGCATCAAAAAAATAATTTACATGAACACTATTGAGGTTGAAACCTTAAGCCCCAAAATCCCTCGCATAGATAGCCGGCCTCTCTCTTATATCCGCAGTCTTGAATATCAGTTCGGGCTTAATTTTAATCCCGATTCGATTTTTTTGGATGAGACGATATTAGGCCGCTGTCGGGAAAAAATCAAGCCGCTTCTTTCAGAGCGAGGCCTTGAGCCTGGGAAATACGCGGTTCTCTATCCCGCGACTATCCGCGCGGAAAAAAATATGCCGGAATCTCTGGTCAATCGAATCGCGCAATATTGTTTTGAACGGAAAATAAAGTTGGTCTTTGTCGGCGATCTTGCGCCAAAGCATTTCGGCCTTGATGCGCATGAAAGCGTTATTGATTGGAGCGGGAGACGTGATTTTGGGGAATTGGCCGGCCTTTTTTCGTTGAGCCGCGCGGTTTTTTCCATTGACGGCGGGCTTCTTCATTTGGCCTTGGCGTCCCGCTGTCCGGTCATTTCTTTTTGGGGTGCGACCATTCCCGATGGCCTAGTGATGCCCAATCACCCCTATCACCATCCTCTTTGCCGCTACTTGCCGTTTCAACCCTATGAAGGCGAGTTTATGTCCGATTCAAAACGCCTTGAGGCTTTTAATTTTTCCAAACAAGAGATAGCGCGGGCAGTAGAGGGATTGAGCAAGCCTCTGAAAAAAATCGCCGATGAAAAAGTCGCAATCATTGTCGCCAATTATTGCCATTGGCAAGACACCGTGGAGTGTTTGGAAAGCCTAAGAAAAATTCATCACCCCTCGCGCCAAATAATCGTCTGCGATAGCGGATCTCCCAATGATTCCTGGCCGCGCCTAGTTCAATGGGCTCAAGACAGCGGCGTTTCTTTTATTTGTTGCGACGAGTCTGAGGCGATCAAAGGCGGCGCGGAGAAGTTTTCGCAATTCGATATTGTTTTGGTCAGGATTTTAAAGAATAGGGGTTATGCCGCCAGTTACAATGTGGGGCTTCGTTATCTGCTCAATAGGCCGGAGTTCGGCTACGGCTGGCTTCTTAATAATGATACGGTCGTTGATCCGCAAGCTTTGACTTATATGCTTGAGCGGATGCGGGAAAAGCCGCGGGCCGGAATCTGCGGCTCTACGGTCGTCTATTATGATTGTCCCACGTTCATTCAGGCTTGTGGAGGGCTACGCTTTAATCCCTGCCTTGGAACCGGATCGCAGGTCGGATTTGGGAAAAAAGGAGCGCTACCAGCGCCCGAGACAGTGGAAAGGCTATTTTCCGGTATCTACGGAGCCGCGGCTCTTGTGTCGCGGAAATTTCTTCAAGAAATCGGGCTCATGGATGAAAATTATTTCATCTATTATGAAGAGTTAGACTGGGCTATGCGCGCGCGCGCGCGCTATTGTTTGGCCTACGCCCCTAAAAGCCTTGTTTTCCATAAAGAGGGGAAAACGACCGCGGCTGGCGCGCGTTTTCCGAGGAAAAGATCTCTTTTTGCCGATTATTATCAAATAAGAAACAGAATTATATTCACGAGGAAATTTTTTCCTTGGGCTCTGCCCACGGTTTATTTAGGGGTATTGGCCGCGATATTGGATCGGTTGATCAGGGGGGAATTTGTCAGGGCAAAGACGCTTTTCGGCGTTCTCTTGGGCATGGGAAATCCTCCCGAGGTTCCTCGCGCGGGATGAAAATCTATATTAACGGCCGCTTTCTTTCACAGAAGTTGACCGGCGTTCAACGCTATGCGGAAGAACTGCTCAAGGCGCTGAATGTTTTGCTTCAAAAAAACAAGGCAGGCTCTTTAGCGTTTGAGATTCTGGCTCCAAGAAATATTACGCGCGGCTTGGATTTATCCGCAATGCCTCTTCGCTTGGTGGGGCGCTTAAAGGGGCATTTATGGGAGGAGTTGGAACTGCCTTTTTATGCCCGGGGGTCTCTTTTATTTAACCCGTGCGGGGTGATGCCTTACTTCCATGGAAATCAGGTAACCACTCTTCATGACGCGGTGGTATTCGCTTTCCCTTCTCATTTTCCGTTTGCCTTTCGCAATGCCAGGCGAATCAATCAAAAGTTCGCGGCGAAATTCTCGCGGAGAATTATTACGGATTCATTCTTTTCAAAACAGGAGTTGATTCGCCTTTGCGGCGCCAAGGATGAGAAGGTTTCCGTCGTCTATCTGGGTTCAGAGCATATTTTAGCCGAGCCCGCGGACCCAAGTATTTTAGAGGCCCGCGGCCTTCTGGGGCGGCCATTTGTTTTGTCTGTCAGCACGTTAAACCGCTACAAAAATTTTCCCGCCGTTAGCCGCGCGGCATACTTGCTCAAAAAATCCGGGCAATCCGCCGAGGTTGTCGCGGTGGGAGGAGTCAACCCGCGGGTTTTCGGAAAATCCGATTGGGGAGACCTTTCTTCGGTTCGCCATATTGGCTCTCCCAGCACTCCTCAGTTGCGCGCCCTTTATGAATCGGCGGCGTGCTTTGTTTTTCCTTCCTTCTATGAAGGTTTTGGCTTGCCGCCCTTGGAAGCCATGGTCTGCGGATGCCCTGTCGTCGCTTCAAACGCGGCGGCCATTCCGGAAATATTGGGCGATGCGGCTCTCTATTTTGATCCTAAAAATCCGGCAGAAATTGTCTCCCAAGTGTCTCGAGTGTTAAGCGATTTGTCTCTCCGCTCTATATTGATAGACAAGGGACGCCGCCGAGCCGCGGAGTTTAATTGGGCTCGTTGTGCCGATCAAACCCTCGAGGTGATGCGGCAAGTCGTGGGATAAAATGAAATCTCCTAAAATCGCGATTGTCTGTGATTGGCTGACTTGATGCCCTCCTTGGGAATGTCAGCGAAGCATGCGGAATTTCTGCTTATTTTATACAATAGTTGTAATATTTACCGGAAATTCGCCAACTATGTTTACACGCCTGATTAAGAAGCCGACTCATTCCGCCTTTCTCATGGGGCCGCGGGGAACAGGGAAATCGACATGGATTCGCGCGAATTTTAAAGATGCCGTCAGTTATGACCTTCTCAACACGGAAGAAGCCTTGCGCTTTAACCGCCATCCTCATAGTCTCTATCAAGAAACGAGAAATCTCGCGCCGGGCTCCTGGGTCATTATCGACGAAGTTCAAAAAGCTCCGGCCGTGCTTGATGAAGTTCAAAGGTTAATTGAGGAAAAACGCTTAAAATTTCTTCTTTCCGGATCGAGCGCGCGAAAGCTCAAACGCGGAGCGGCCAATCTTCTCGCCGGAAGGGCTGTTATGAAGCCTTTTTTCCCGCTCGTATCCTCCGAGGTTGATTTTAAAATCGGTCTTGAGGGCCCGCCGATAGAATGGGGAATGCTGCCCATGGCTTTTAACCTCGAAAACCCAAAAGACTATCTGCGAACCTACGCGACAAGTTACTTGCAGGAAGAAGTGAAAGCCGAGGCCCTCACGCGCAATATCGGATCTTTTGCCCGATTTCTCGAAGTCGCGGCGCGGCAAAACGCCCAAGTCACGAACATGACCTCCATTGCGCGTGATGCGCAGGTCGCCCGCCAGACCGTCGAAGCCTATTTTGAGATATTGGTGGATACATTGATCGGCTCGTGGCTGCCTTCTTGGAAGCTCAAGCGCGCCACAAAACAAGTGCGTCATCCGAAATTTTATTTCTTCGACGCCGGGGTCTGTCGGGCTCTCTCGGGAAGACTTCCTTATCCGCCCTTGGAAGAAGAAACGGGATTTCTGCTTGAAACGCTTATTCTCAATGAACTGCGCGCGTATTTATCCTATTCGGGGCTCAACTACCCGGTTCATTATTGGAGTTCATATGACGGCGTCGAGGTCGATTTTCTCGTTGAAGATTCGCGCGGTTATGTCGCTTTGAAAGTTAAATCTTCCGCCTCATGGCGAGGGGCGTTTCAGCGCGGATTATCCAGGTTGATCGAAGAATTGGGCGCTCAACGCGTGCGCGCATATGGAGTCTTTGGGGGGGTAAGGCCTCAAGGAGATGGAACAATTCCCATTTTGCCTCTTGGCGAATTTCTGAGAATGCTTTGGGATGGAGGAATTATCCGCTGAATTGCGGTTCCATTGTATGAAGGCGAGTTTGTGTTCGATTCAAAACGCCTTGGGGCTTTTAATTTTTCCAAAAGAGGAGATTGTCGCCACATTATGATTCATATAACTCTTGCCGGTCCCAGCACGCCTCAGTTGCGCGCCCTTTATGAATCGGCATATTTTTGAAAAAGTACGCCGCGTTCTAGAAGATCCCCAGTTGAGACAAGAGATGAGAGAAAGAGGTTTGTCGCGGGCTCGGAAATGGGCTTGGGATATATGCGCAAAAGAGACATTTGAAATTTTCAAGGAAATCGCGGCGTGAATAATCTCATCAAAAATGCGGGCGTAGTAGTTCCCACCTTGAATGCGGCCCAGAAGATAGAAACCTTGCTTGGAATTTTGACGCGCGCTTTTGTTCCCTCTTCGGTTATTGTAGTCGATTCCGAGTCCGTCGACGGCACTGCTGATATAGCGCGCAAATTCGGCTGTCGCGTAATTTCCGTAAGGCGAGACGATTTCGACCATGGTTCGGCGCGAAATTTAGGAGCTTTGGCTTTAGATGAGGAATTTATCTTTTTTTTAACCGATGACGCGGTTCCGGAGGGTCCTGAAACCTTTCACGAGTTGCTCAGGCCGTTTGCGGATTCCTCCGTCGCCGCCTGTTATGCCCGCCAACTTCCACGGCGGAATGCCGAGCCTCTCGAGGCGTTTTCCAGGGTATTTAATTATCCGGATTCTCCGCGCCTGCAATCTAAAGAGTTTATCTCCGCTTTTGGCATCAAAGCTTTTTTTATGTCAGATTCTTGCTCCGTCTACCGGCGCAGTCTTTTTGACAAAATGGGAAGGTTCCCGGAGCCATGTTTGACAAACGAAGATATGTATATGGCGGCTAAACTTATTTTAGCGGGCTACGCGGTTCGCTATACTCCCGAGGCGCGCGTGATTCATTCCCATCGGCTTTCTTTTACGGCGCAATTTAAGCGTTATTTTAATTTGGGAGTTTTTTTTGAACAAAATGCGTGGATACTATCTGAGGCTCCGCTTGCCTCCGAAGGGCTTCGGTTTCTTCGCTCGGAGTTTTCATACCTTTTGAAGAATAAGCATTTTTTGAGCTTATTGAGAGTGGGATCGGACGCCGTCGCGCGCTATGCCGGGCTTAAGTTAGGGATAAGCCATAAGCGCTTCCCGCTTTCTTGGGCCCATCGCCTTAGCGGATATCCCGCTTACTTAAAAATCAGATAGAAGGGAATTGGGCGATTTTGTTGAGAGCCAATGGGCGTCTTTTCACTGATCTCCCACCATTAAAAAACTCTTTTCATAAACCTAAAGACATCTCTCATCTTTAAGTATATTCCCGTGGGGAGGAGAATTTTCGCCTGTAACTTCCATTCGAGGTTTCGCGGCGGCGGAAAATTCAATTCCAGAGACAGGTCCAGGGCTTTATCAACGATAATGGAGGAAGGATGAGTCAAGGGGAAGGATAAAGAATCTAGCGGGAAGTTGTTCGCTGGAGATGAGGGGTCTGCGGGGTTGGTGGCTCCGTGAACGAAACCGATATTGGATATCAGATTGCGCCGGGGCCTAATAGAAAGGCCTTGGTTTTTTAAGCAAGTAAGACCCCATATATAATCCCAAGTTATACCAGCCGCTTTGCCTTGTGAAAAGAGGCGCAATATCTGAAGAAGATGTTTGCGGGCCCTGGGCGTGGCGGAAACCGCATTAATAGCGGACGCTGTCTCCTTAAACGGCAAGGCGCTGCGAACGGACTCCGGTTTTATGCCCGGGAAATATTTCCAAGCTCTTCTCCAGGTCGCCCACCCCCAAACGGCGAAGGAGGTTGAAAAAAAATAACTTTCCTTGGAGGAAAAAGGGATGCAATTCGCTCCGCAGATGTTGAAAATTCGCGGTTGATCGCGGTAGCGCTCAAGCATCTCCTCGGCGAAACGGAAAAAAGAGGGGGATGGAAGGCAATCATCTTCAAGAACGATTGCCTCTTCGACGTTTTTGAAAAGCCATCCAAGCCCGCTTGAAATCCGCTCATTGAGACCCAGGTTGGTTTCCGCGTAATTGCGCAGGACTTCGCAATCCCAGGAGATTGCTTCGACAAGACTGCGGACTTGGCGGCAGGCCTCTTCTTCATCCGCGCGGCCTTTCCTGGGGCCGTCGGCGATAATGAAAAGTTTTTTAGGGCGCGCCCGTGAAATAGCCTTAAAAACGCGCGCCGTGGTTTCCGGGCGTTTGAAAATAAAAAAGGCGACCGGCGTCTCTCTTTTCCAGTCAACTTCGGGCAACTCGATTTCGGTCGAGCCTTGGCTCATTTAAAAAATATAGCATTTCCCAATTCTAAGCTAGGCCGCAACCCTTCGGTCGCATTGAGCATGATTTGATGCGCGCTATTGACAAACATACAATCCTTGTATACACTATTGATTATGAGAGACATGGGGTTATCCACCGTAAACATTTCTTTTCCCAAAAGCCTGCTCCGAAGCATAGATGAAGTCGCGCGAGAGGAAATCCGAAGCCGATCGGAGCTTTTGCGCGAGGCGATGCGGCTTTACATTGAGCGCAAGAGGCGCTTGAACCGAACCTTTGCCTTTTGGCGGGGCGAGGCCAAGGCCAGCGGATTAAAGCCGAGCGACGTGGGAAAAGCGATCGCCCGCGTCCGCGCTTTGAAAAAGAATCGGTGAAGGTCGTTTGCGCCGTCTTGGACACCAATGTCGTTGTCTCCGCCCTGTTGTTTGGAGGTCCGCCAAAGCGCGTTTTATCGCTGGTATTGACGGGGCACATTGATTGGCTGACGTCTCCCTTTCTGATTGATGAATTTCGCCGAGTCATGCGGCTTAAATTCCCAAACCGCGAGGCGGCCGCCATCCAGACGCTCGACGAATTGTCCAATTTTTGGCAGATGGTTCCAGCTTCCCCGATTCCAAGGGTTTCCATCATCGCTAAAGACCCGGACGATGACCACGTCATTGAATGCGCGCTGGCGGGCTCGGCCGATTGCATAGTCTCGGGAGACAAGCATCTCATCAACCTTAAGCGGTATCGTGGCATCATCATCTTAAACCCCGAGCAGTTTCTCCGAAGCTACGGCTTCTAGCCAAGTCCCACTATCCGGTCCTTGCCCGTCTTAAAAGGGCCAGCTTGTGCGCGCGCAGAAGGCTTGAGAATGAGCGGATATCCATTTCATTAGGTTATAGCTAAATATAATTAACTGAAATGGTAAACCAAAGAATGCTCCAACGCAAGATGAGGACGAGGAAAATGATAAAATAAGAGCGCATGACGCCCGCGATAGACCCCATTGCCGAAACCGGCGCTTCCGGCGGACAAAGAGGCGTTTCGCGCCGTTCCACAGTCCTTTACCGCGCCGGGGTTTCGCCCTATTCTTTGGGCTTTTTCTCGCCGTTTCTTTCTCTTTGGCGAAACTGGACTCTTGTATGGACCATGGGCAAGCGCGACGTGGCGGTGCGCTACCGCGGGTCTTTCGGCGGGCTCTTATGGTCTATTTTAAACCCGCTTCTTCTTTTGGCGGTCTACACTTTCGCTTTCGGCTATATCATGGGCAGCCCCGAGAGCCGCAAATCCTTGTCGGCGATGGCGCAATTTACCTTTAATCTCTTTACCGGCCTTATCGTTTTTAACTTTTTTTCGGAATGCCTTAACCGCGCGCCCGGGCTGATTCTGGGCAACGCCAATTACGTCAAAAAAGTCGTTTTCCCGCTGGAGAATTTCTGTTGGATTGCCGTCGGGGCGGCTCTGTTTAACCTTTTAATGAGCCTGGCGATTTTATTGACGGCCCTGGGGCTTTTCGCCCACGGCGTTTTCTGGACGGCCTTGTTGTCGCCTTTGGTTTTATTGCCGCTGGTTTTGATGACGGCGGGGCTGGTCTGGTTTCTGTCTTCGCTCGGGGTTTATATACGCGACGTCGGGCAAGTGATCGGCATCGTGACGATGGTCTTGATGTTTCTCTGCCCCATTTTTTATCCGGATTCTTCTCTTCCCCTTTGGGTGAGGCGTCTCTTCGCGCTCAATCCGCTGACTTTTCCCGTGGATGAATTGCGCGCGATTGTTTTGCGCGGGAGTTTTCCTAACTGGGCCGGCCTGTCTATCTACGGGGCGGCGAGTCTTGTCGTGGCCTATCTTGGTTTTGTCTGGTTTCAGAAAACGCGCAAGGGGTTTGCCGATGTCCTCTGATTTCCCCGTTTGACTTCGCGTCCAAAAGAAGAATGTTCCAACGCAAGATGAGCCTGAAAAAAGTGGGCGAAACCTCGTCGGGATTTGTGTATAATGTAAGGGATGGAAAATTTCAGCGCAATGCCCGGCGCCGTCAAAAAAATGTTGGCGCATATCCGCCGAACCGTTCCCGACGTTTTAGCCGTCTATCTTTATGGGTCTCGCGCTTTGGGCCTTGAACGCAAGGACAGCGATTGGGACCTGGCCCTTCTTTTCCCGCGCGGCCATTCATTGAACCCGAAGGTTTTGCTCCAACTCAACGCGGAACTTTCAAAAATCGCCGGTTCTCCGGTCGAGGCGTCCAGCCTGAATGCCGAGGAATTTCTCGTTCATGCCAAGGAAGTTGTCGCGGATGGGGTCGTTCTTTTCTCCTCCGATGAAGAATCCCGGCTTGAGTTTGAGACGCGCGTCTTGTCCAATTACGCTCGCTTCTGCGAGGACCGTCGGCCCATTCTCGAGTCCTATTTCCCGCGCCATGGATGACGTTCTCCTTAACAAGGCGGCCATTATCGAGCGCTGCCTCAAACGCGTGGAGGAGGAATACGGCGGGAAATTAAGCCGCCTCCGCAATCAAACCCATCAAGACGCGATCGTTTTAAATATCGAGCGGGCTTGCCAAGCCGCCATTGATATGGCGATGCGTCTAACGGCGAAAGAGCGCCTGGGCGTGCCGCAGAGTTCGGCGGAAGGCTTCGATCTTTTGGCGCGCGCCGGAAAGATTCCCGTCGATTTAGCCGAGCGTCTTAGGGCCATGACGGGATTTAGAAACGTCGCCGTCCATGAATATCAATCCCTGAATTTGGATATTTTGCGCGAGGTCGTAGAGTCGGGCGGAGCGGATTTGAGGCGGTTTTGCCGCGAACTCGGCATCACCGTTAAAAAATGAGCGGCGATATCATTGATTTATCTCCCTTGGCCAAGGCGATTGCGCGCCTTGAGGAGGCCTTAAAAGGCCTATGATTTACTTGACGCCCCGAGAAAGGGAAATCGTCGGTTCCATTCTTGAGCGCGGGATTCCCGGCCTTGAGGTCTGGGCTTTTGGCTCTCGCGTGGACGGAAATCCGCGGCCGTTTTCAGATCTGGATTTGGCGATTGTGTCGGATAAGCCCTTGTCTTTGTCCGAACTCGCGAAATTAGCCGAGGACTTTGAGCTCTCGGATTTGGATTTTAAGGTGGACTTGATCGATTACGGAAGACTTTCGCCGTCCTGGAAAGCCCGCATTGAGGCCCATCATGAGACCATCGCTTCCGCGGGCGCTTCGTCGTCGGCGAGAAAGAGAAACGAGAAATGACATCCTCCGGTTTCGCCGTCAAGGCCGAAAATATCGGCAAGCGCTATGAAATTTATGATCGGCCCCATGACCGGCTCAAGCAATCTCTCTGGCGCGGGCGCAAAAAGTTTCATCGGGATTTTTGGGCGCTGAGAAACGTCTCTTTTGAAGTCAAGAAAGGAGAAACCTTCGGCATCGTCGGGCGAAATGGATCCGGCAAATCCACTCTTTTACAGATGATCTGCGGGACCTTGACTCCGACTGAGGGGCAGATCGAGGTCAACGGCCGCGTCGCCGCGCTTTTAGAATTGGGATCGGGTTTTAACCCGGAATTTACGGGCCGGGAAAACGTTTATCTCAACGCCTCGGTTTTGGGCCTTTCTAAAGAAGAGATTGATTCAAAGTATGACGAGATCGTCCAATTCGCCGATATCGGGGATTTTATCGATCAGCCGGTCAAGACCTATTCGAGCGGCATGCAGGTTCGACTGGCCTTTTCCGTCATCGCGCATGTCGACGCGGATATCTTGGTAATTGATGAGGCTCTGGCCGTCGGGGACGTGTTTTTTCAACAGAAGTGTATGCGCTTTTTGCATGAGTTTCAAGACAAAGGTGGAACTATTCTATTTGTCAGTCACGACATGTCAGCTGTAAAGGCTTTATGCAATGTGGCGATTTTATTGCCGTTTGGAAGTCAGAAACAACCTATTCTTGGCTCAGTGGAGGAAATATCGCGGATATATCTTGAGGAAATTTATGCCGAGAGGTCGAGACCGCTTCCCTCGGAAGGCGAGAGAGTGCATATTGATAACGGCGTGGGATCAAAGTCTTTGCAATCTATATCCGTGTCTGAGAGGATTTTTGATGGGGAAGATGGAATACCAAATGTATTACAGGTCTCCCCATTACGCCATGATGCGGAAAGCTTTGGGGCGGGTGGTGCCAGAATCATAAACGCTGGATTTATAGGAGATGATGGTAGATGGCTTTCGACGATTTTGGGTGGCGAGAGCGTTTGTTTCTCTATTATAGTGAGAGCATTGCGCCCAATTCGACATCTGGCTCTTGGCCTTGTGATTAAGGACCGTTTGGGCCAGTATCTGTGTGCCGAGGGAACAGACCTTCATTTTAGAGGCAGTTCGCTTGCATTAGATAAAGATGATCTGGCGACTGCGGAATTTTCTTTTACAATGCCCATTTTGGTCCAAGGAGATTATACCATGACCGTGGCTGTCGCGGAAGGGCAAGGTGAAGAACATTTTCAGCATCATTTAATGCACGACGCCATTGCTATTAAGTCTATTCAGAGTCGCTTGGTTCATGGGATAGTCGGGGCATGTCACATGCGCATGAAGATAAGAATTGAAAAGGCCGATTTAAAAATCGCATGAGCATTGTTAAGACTCGATACGGAACAATGGACGTGATCGATTCGGATGAGATCCTATCGCGGTCATTAACTATATACGGTGAATGGGCAGAAGATGAACTGGAGGTCCTGTCCTCGTTTATTGCTCAAGGAGATCAAGTTCTGGATATTGGAGCCTATATTGGGACGCACGCGCTCGCTTTTTCACGCTTCGTGGGAAACAAGGGCTCTGTCTACGCTGTTGAACCGCGCCGGGAAATCTTTGATTTCTTATCTCGAAATATTTCGGCCAATAAAATCAACAATATTTCCGCGCTGAATGTCGCCCTGTCCGACCGCCAAGGAAAAATTTTATTGCCGAGCATTGATCTGAAGGTCAAGGGAAGCCTGGGGAGTTTTTCTCTGATAGATTGTCCTTCGGCCATAGAAACTGGCAAGGGTTATAAATGCCCAATAACTACCATTGACCAATTGAAGTTGGGGAAAATCGATTTTATTAAGATTGATGTTGAGGGCATGGAGCGTCAAGTGATTGATGGAGCGCGGGAATCCATATCCAACTGGCAACCAACTATATTTGCCGAATGCAATTCTCTATCAGCAGGAATTCAGTTGTTGGAGTTTTGCCGTTCACGCGGCTATCAATCGTTTGGTTTGTTGAGTTCGGCCTATAATCGTGACAACTACTTTGGTAATTCAGATGATATTTTTAGTGGGGCAAAAGAATTCGGTCTGCTGATGATATCTCTGAAAAAGTTGGAAAAAATCAATTGGAAGGATGCCAAGCGGCTTTTTGATCGTCAAGGACGTCCTTTGCCAGAGATTAACACCGCAGATGATTTGGCACTTATGCTATTGCATAAACCGCAGTACTCAGGCGAGATATTAGTTCACACGTCTCCAGCTAAGGTTGTAGGCGTAAATTATCCATCACCAGCATTAGTTTCAATGCAATCGTCAATTGACCAATTGCAGGTAAAGCTTGAAATGACGCAGGAGGTCGCTGGGGAGCGCGAGCAGCATATAGTTGCCTATACAGAGCAATTTGAGAGATTACGCGAAATGTCTGCGCGACTTGAGCAAGAGTTAGTAAAGACTGCCGAGAAAAACCAAGGGCTAGAACGTGAACTTAAACAATCAGTGGAAGCCCTGGGGCAAAAGGATGGTGAGATTAAGGTTTTGCACGAAACGTCTGTGCGGCTAGAACGTGAACTTAAACAATCAGTGGAAGCCCTGGGGCAAAAGGATGGTGAAATTAAAGTTTTGCGCGAAGCTTCCGTGCGGTTTGAGCAAGAGTTAGTAAAGACTGCCGAGAAAAACCAAGGGCTAGAACGTGAACTTAAACAATCAGTGGAAGCCCTGGGGCAAAAGGATGGTGAGATTAAGGTTTTGCACGAAACGTCTGTGCGGCTAGAACGTGAACTTAATTTGATTCTTTCCTCAAGATCCTGGCGTTGGACTCGTTCGTTAAGGCTTTTGGGAATAGTGCTGCGTCATGGATATAAAAGTTGGCGTTATTTTACTTTTAAAGCGCAAAGCGCATTTCTATTCGCAATCTCTGGAAGTATTGATTTGGAACCTCAGCCGATCCATCATCTGCGGGAAGAACAACCCTGTCTCTATCAATCAACGGGAAGCGACCCTTGTTTCCTGCTTTGCCCCCGCCGCAAGTCTCGCTTACGCGGCGGCTGGATGAAGATCGAATTTGAGCTTGAATTTCTGGAAAATCCGAGACACCCGCGTCTCTACTGGGATGAAGGCAATGGATTTAGCGAAGGAAGATCTTTTCTTCTACCTATGCCGACGCAGGGCAAGATATCGGCCGTTTTACCGTTTCCAAAATGTCTTGTGGCATTGCGCTTAGATCCCGCTGACAGCATAAGTCGCTTTAAGATTTCCAATATTAAAATCGTATACCTATCAAAATTGGCGACAGCCTATCAGATTGCAAGGCCTTACCTTAAGAAGGTGATTAGCAATCCCCTCCGCCATAGGGCCTTTGCCCGAGAGGTTTATTTCGTTTGGCGCAAGAAGGGGATTGCGCCGCTGATTGCGGCGTTCAAGCGCCTCGCTATGGATTCAAATTCGCTTGTGGCGAAGCATCAGATACATATGGAATTTCTGCGTTTGTACAATCCTAGCGCTGGCAAGGCCGCAGACGTCCCAAGGGCAACCGTGGGCATAGCCACATCCTTTCTAGCGAGAACAAAAACCCGAAATATATCCCACACCATTGGTATTGGCCTCATTGAGCATTTGGGAGACATTGTCGCTTGTGAACCGGTGGCGCGGCGCCTTAAGGCAAAAAACCCAAAGGCACATCTCTATTGGGTCGTGAAGGCCCCTTACCGTGAGATCATTTCGAATAATCCCTATATTGACGAGGCCATCGTCGTTGATTGCCTGACCGACTGGATCAAAATGGTTTATCATCGCGTCTTTGATGAGGTCGTTGACCTCCATGTGAATGGCAGAATTTGCCAGGACTGTGGTGTCCCGCTCAGCAAGCTTCAAGGGGATATCTCCATCACGGGTGACAATTATTTTAATCATGGGAGTTTATTGAAGTCTTTCTGTATTGGCGCTGGCATTGAGCCCTTGGACGAACAGCCGCGTGTTTATATTCCAGATGAGGCGAGAAGAAACGTTGATCATTTGGATTTACCCAAGGAATTTGTCGTTTTACATTGTTTTTCAAACGAGGTCAGCAAAGATTGGTCTCCTAGGAAATGGGAAGAATTGGCCGCTCTTATTCGGGAAAAAACTGCTTTAAAAATCATAGAAGTTGGCCTTGTTCCCATTCTGCATGAATTGGAAGGCCAAATAAACGTTTGTGGGCGCCTTTCTGTGCTTGAAACCGCTGAAGTCATCAAACGTGGGGCTCTTTTTGTCGGGGTTGATAGCGGCCCAGCTCACTTGGCAAACGCAGTCCAAACTCCCGGAGTGGTCCTTTTGGGCCAATTCAATCAATTTAAGAAATACAATCCGTATACAGGCGGCTATGCCGATGGGAGCAATGCTACTTTAGTATACAATGAAGCGGGTCCGGCAGCTGATATTCCCGTTGATGTCGTTTTTCAAGCTGTTATGAAAAGGTTGGAAACTCAATTGGCGCACAAGGGAGGCGACCAAGAAATCTATCCGTTGAGCGTGGAATTACCTGATGCGAAATTGCCGAATTCTTCTCAACCTGTTGAAGTGGGATTGAAACACCCGCGTCTTATCGCGTTTTACTTGCCTCAATATCACCCCATTCCCGAGAACGATAAGCATTGGGGCAAAGGTTTTACGGAATGGCGCAATGTCGCCAAGGCGCGCCCCTTTTATGATGGCCAATACCAACCGCGTCTTCCTGGGGATTTGGGGCATTATGATTTAAGGGTGCCTGAAGTTATGGATCATCAGGCCGATCTTGCTAAGGAATATGGCATTGAAGGGTTTTGTTATTATCTCTATTGGTTTCAAGGCAGAAGGTTACTTCATAAGCCGATAGATTATATGTTGCGGTCCAAGAAGCCGAACCTTCCTTTCTGTTTTTGCTGGGCAAATGAGAATTGGACCCGACGATGGGACGGCATGCATAATGATATTCTGATTGCGCAGGAGCACTCCCACCAAGACGACCTGAACTTTATCCGGCATCTTTTCCCCGCCTTTGAGGATCCCCGATATATCAGAGTGGACGGGAAGCCTTTGTTGCTCGTCTACCGGACGGAATTGTTTCCGAATCCGCTAGCAACTACCGAGACCTGGAGAAATGAGGTCCGAAAAGCGGGGTTTGGAGATATCTATCTTGTGCGTTGCGAAGGCTTTGATCCCTTCACTAATCCCAATGACATCGGCTTTGACGCTTCTTACGAGGTCCCGACTTTTATTCTTCCGGACGAATTGCTTTATGATAAACTTGATAAGTTAAATGTCAGCCCTCAATTCCAAGGAAAAATTTTCGACTATGCAAAAATCATCCGGTATTATTCGGATCGAGAAGATACTCCTTATAAGAGGTATAAAGACGTGATGCTGGCCTGGGACAACACTCCGAGGCATGGCAAGAATGCCGTGATCTTTCACGACGCTTCTCCGGAAAAATACGCGGAGTGGCTTCAAAATAGTATCCATTATACGATGCGGAGATTTAAGGGAGACGAGAGGCTGGTGTTTATCAATGCCTGGAACGAATGGGCGGAGGGTTCATACCTAGAACCCGATTTAAAATATGGGAGATCTTTTTTGGAGGCAACAAAAAAAGTGCTTGAATCTTCGGCGCCCAGGAGGGGCTTTCATCCATAGATGAGGTCTGAGAATTGTGATGATTATGGAAACCGCTAAAGCCTCTGTCTTGACACCTAAAAGCGGAAGTAGTTCACGATTATTTCACGTCTATCTTCCTCTAGCATTAACGATATTTTTGGCGCTTTCCTATTTCGCCTATGTCCATGCCTACGGCGTCAATGTGTTGTTTTGGGACGAGTGGCAGATAGTTCCACTCTATAAGGCTTGTGTTGAAGGACATGCGGGGCTTTTTTCATTGTTTGAGGCGCAGCATAATGGGAATATTATGTTTTTTCCGTACCTACTCATGTTGGCCATGGACTTTCTCACAGGATTCAATAATAAGGCGCTCATGTATATCGGGGCCGTTTTTCAAACGGCTTCTTTAGGGCTCGTTTGGTTTTTAGCGCGAAAGAATCTTCCTGATACGATAAATAAATATTGGCATTTGGTTTCCCTTGCCTGTCTGATGTTTTCATTCTGTCAATATCAGAATATGTTGTGGGGTTTTCAGACCGCATGGTTCATAATCACATTTTTTTCTTTAGCGGCGTTTGTATTGTTGGATGAGAGTTTTGAAAATGACAAGTTTGGTGGCTCTGCTAATCTCCCTCTCACGTTCGGCGCAATTGTGTGCGGAGTCGTTGCATCTTTTTCTTCGGTCCAGGGTTTGTTGGTATGGCCCGCTGGCCTAGTTTTTTTGTTTGCTAAAGAGTGGTCAAGCCTAAAATATTTTTGGAAGAACCCGCGCTTCACCGCGTGGATTGTTTCAGGTTTCCTCTGTTGGGTAGTATATTTTTCACTCCTGAATCCCGCCGACGCTGGGCCGCAAAGCGTTCATCAGGCTGTCCTGGGCGCTCTAAAACATCCTCTTTATACCTTTAAATTCATGCTCGCAAGTTTAGGTGCCGTTGTGATTGGAATCCGCCCCCATTGGGCTGTGTTGTTGGGGATTGTCCTTTATGCGCTCATTGGGCTTGCAATTATCAATTTCTTTCGCTCAAAAAACACAAGCGCCTACGCTGTTCCAGCCGCTCTTATTGTTTTTGGATTATTCTTTGACATCATGCTGGCGGCTGGCCGATCCAGCTTTGGTTTCAGTCAGGCTTTTGAATCCCACTACACTGCCTATAATCTCTTGATTTTATTGGGAATATACCTTTGCTTTGTTAATCAGAATTACATCGAAACCCATTCCGCCATCGTGGCAAAATCCGGTCAGATCCTTCTGGGAGTATTTTTGCTTGCCTTCACGTTTTCGAATGTATTTCGCGGTGTGGCGCGCGGCCGAGAGTGGCGCTTCGCCCAAGCTCTTAACGCGGTTGAGGTATTACATTACCAAAGCGAGCCACGGTTTAAAATAGAGAGAACCGTGTTCGGCAGTTATGATTTTGTCGCGGCACAGGCAGAATTTTTAAATTCTCGATACTTGAATGTTTTTCAGGCAGGAGGGATTTCTCTCCCGTTGGAGATTCTCGATCTTGCAAGGCCGCCAGAATCCTACTTGGACATTGAGAAAGCCAATCCTGGCGATAAAGAAGCTCTTGAACGACTTTGGGATGTCTATACCATCGCTCCGGATTTGCAAAAAGCTTTTCGAGTAAGGACGGCGTCTTTCTCCTATGATCTCATTCGTTGGGCCTCCGGAGAAGCTAAAGAGAAGGGATACTATTTACAGGATCAACTTAATCCCTATGGGAAACAGTTTGTTTTGTTATTCAACCAGATAAATTCTAAAAAACTAGATTGAACAAATTATGAAATTTGAGCAATTGAAGGCTCGCTTATTTGGGGAAAGGACTATTAAGTGCCCACTCTCATTAGAGATGTTTGTGCGAGTCTATCTTCCCGTTATTATGGTTGTCATACCCTTGCTTATGTTATTTGCCTTTGTATACTCCTTTGGTGTCAATGTTCCGCATTGGGATGAGTGGGCCAATGTGGATTTTTACCGTCACTATATTCATGGTGATGTTAATTGGTGGGCCATTTTTCAAAGCCATAATGGGGAGCATCATGAGTTTTTCAAGGTGTTGTTTGAAGTCTTGATTGAGCGTCTTACTTATATGAATATGAAGGCTGTTATGTATTGCGGAATTGCGTTACAGGCCGGGGCGTTTTTCTTGTTGGTTTCATCGGCCATTAAGGATATGCCTAAAGGCTATTATTCGTTTTGGATACTTGTGCCACTTTCTTGTTTCATGTTTTCATTTTCTCAGCATCGGGATGCTCTTTGGGGCCTAGGTATTGCTTGGTATATGATTACTTTCTGTCTTTTTTTAGCACTAAAACTCCTCTCATTTGCTACGGAGAGTAGCTTGTTGCCTGAAGCGGCATTTGGATTTGCCGCAGTGGTTGCTTTTATCGCATCTTTCTGTTCAGCTGATGGGCTTTTAGTTTGGCCAGCAGGCTGTATTTATCTTTGGTTTCGTAATGAGGAGTGCTTTGCGACTCCATGGAAAGATATGAAATTTTTTCTTTGGACATTTTTATTTGTTGCCACTACGATCCTTTATGTAGAAACCTTGGGGGTGCATCATATTGGAGAGGGTAGCGGTTTAACCCCAGGCAATCTCTTCCATCTGCTTATCAACCGACCGCTTTACAGCATTGAATTCTACGCAGCTATGCTTGGAGCTATTTTCATTAATCAGACATCAAAGAGGGTGGTTGGGATTGGACTCGTCCTGTTGCTAACCATTGGATTTTTTCTTGTGCGTATCGCTCGTACGCCAAAACGGAGGATTTATGCTTTCCCTGTAGCGCTCATGGCTTTCGGCTTACTTCATGCTGGGTTTCTATTGATTGGCAGGTTGCATTCCGGTATAGACGAGGCCATTTCTAGCTCCTATGCCTATTATACGACGTTCATTATTCCTCTTATCGTGGGAATTTATCTTGTGAGTATTCATAACATCTTTTTTGCTTCAGTCTCTAAAAGAATTAGCGTATTGTGGATGATTTCTTGGGTTGTTTTTTCTGTTGCCTTGGTGACTAATAATACCTATTGGGGTATTGTGAATGGTCGAAAGACTCGTATGCAACGCTGGTTGAGTGTTTCAGTGTTGCTGGATTATACCCATCAACCAGCGATAAGAATTGAGAGAATGCTGACCGATGATAAAAATATGCCTAAGTTTTTTGAGCAAGCGTCCTTTCTGGAGCGTAATCACCTGAGTGTATTCCATCTGGGGCAAGGGCGGCTTCCGGTAGATGTTCAGAAACGGATTTTCCCGCCTATCTCTTACTTGTCGATTATGAATGAAAATCCCACTTATAAAGGAGCGCTGAGGCGGCTTTGGGAGGTGTATTTCATAAGTCCTGACCTTAAGGAGGCATATGATCCGGCTTCTCCAACGTTTGTACCTGATTTAATTAACTGGGCACGCGGTGATGCCATTTCAAAAGGATATTATCTTCACCCTTACTTGGATCAATACGCCACGGAATATATCTCGCTCGCGGCAGAGATTGTTAGAAATCCTAGTCGCCCGTTGGCTTACCTGGAATTTGAAAAAAACACCCCCCAGTTTCGTCTCGCGTTGGAACAGTTGTGGCGAGTTTATCTTATGGCGCCTGACCTCCAGAAATCATTTCCTGTTAGTTCCCCAACATTTACACGTGATTTGATACGCTGGACTGCAGGCGAGGCGAAGACTAGAGGGTATTATCTTCACTCCTATTTGGATAAGTATGGGGAGCAATATGGGTTAGCGGCCAATATGATGGAGAAATCGCAATAGGATCTAAGTTCAATATGCTAATGCAACAGTTTCAAAAAGTGAAGACTCGTTGGGATTGCGACGACCCGCAGTATGAAAACGGGATTCCCTGAAACTTTTTTAATCCCAAATGAGATATATTAAAATCATAGATTGGAAGTTGTCGACCATGTCGGTGAAAGAAGATATGTGTAGCGCAGTGGCTTGGATTGAGACCCTTGAACGACGCTATTAGCATCAGTGTTGTGATGCCGGCTTTCTTAGAGGAAGAAAACCTCAGAATCCTTTTGCCGCGTCTTCGTCAAGCCTTGCGCCAGACAAGCGAATCGTTCGAGATATTAGTGGTGGATACCCCACACCCCCTAGATAATACCGCCGCCGTTTGCGCCCAATATGGAGCCTCTTGTTTCCCCCGGAACGGCGGTGATGGGTATGGCGATGCTGTACGCACTGGCATACGACGCGCGCGTGGTTCTTGGATATTAGTAATGGATGCGGATGGGTCTCATCCCCCCGAATTTATATCCAGGCTTTTGAGTGAACGCCCTAACCATGATGTAATCATAGCGTCACGATATGTGAATGGTGGTTTTTCTGAAAATACTCTCCTGCAACGTCTCATGAGTCTTGTTCTTAACCTGTCCTATTCATGGATATTAGGGCTCCCTTGTAAGGATGTTTCCAACAGTTTCAAGCTCTATCGTGGAAGCTTTCTGCGAAGCCTATCTTTGCGGTGTGAAAACTTCGATATCGTCGAAGAAATACTGTTTAAACTCAAACGCTTCAATCCCCAATTGTCAATAATTGAAGTTCCTTTTATATTTAAAAAACGCATGTTCGGCCAAACAAAGCGGAATCTTCCTCTTTTTATTCTGACATATATCTACACTATGATTAGGCTTAGGTTTATACAATAAAACATGTGATTATAATTCGTAAGACTATAGCAGAGGAATAGGCCGCTTATTTGCGGTCCAGTTATTTGATATTCCTCAATAAAAATAAAGGAGAATCACGATATGAAATCAAGGAAAATATTAGTCACCGGCTCATCCGGTCTTATTGGTTCCGAGGTCTGCGTTTATTTTGGGAAACGCGGCTTTGAGATTCACGGTCTTGACAACAATCAGCGCGCGGTTTTCTTCGGCCCCTCGGGCGACACACGTTGGAATCAAAAGAGATTATCCGAGACCATTTCCGGCTTTACCCATCACGAGCTCGACATCCGCGACCGCGAGGGCGTGTTAAAGCTCGTGGCCGAGATTCGGCCCGAGGTCATCGTTCACACGGCGGCCCAGCCGTCTCATGACCGCGCCGCCGCCATACCCTTTGACGATTTTGACACCAACGCCGTGGGAACGCTTAATATGCTGGAAGCGGCGCGCCGGGCTTGTCCAGAATCCCCGTTTATCCATATGTCGACCAATAAGGTCTATGGCGATCTGCCCAACACTATCCAGCTTAAAGAACTCAAAACCCGCTGGGATTATGACGACCCGCGGTATAAAAACGGGATTCCCGAAACTTTTTCAATCGATCAGTCCAAGCATTCCCTTTTCGGAGCCTCTAAAGTCGCGGGAGACGTCATGGTGCAGGAATACGGCCGATATTTTTCGATGCCGACCTGCTGCCTGCGCGGGGGATGCCTGACTGGGCCCAATCACTCCGGAGTCGAACTCCACGGATTTTTGAGCTATCTCATCAAATGCAATCTCGAAGGCCGCCAGTACAAGGTCTACGGTTATAAAGGAAAACAGGTGCGAGACAATATCCATTCCGAAGATGTCGCGGCCTTTATCCACGAATTTTCGAAATCGCCGAGATGCGGCGAAGTGTATAATCTCGGCGGCGGAAAAGGCAACGCCTGTTCTGTTTTAGAGGCTTTTGAAAAAGCCGAAGCCTTAAGCGGGCAGAGTCAGAAATATGTTTATGTCGATGAAAACCGCATCGGCGATCACATTTGTTATTACAGCGATTTAAGCAAGATGAAGCGCCACTATCCGAGTTGGGATATCACGAAATCCTTAGATGATATTTTTAAAGAAATCGTGACGGCGTGGAAAAAACGCCTAAATTCGGTATCCGCGTGAAACTACTTATTACCGGGGCGTGCGGTTTTGTGGGAAGTTCCCTCATTAAAGCCTGGTCGGAGTCCGGCTCTCGGCATCAGATTATAGGCCTTGACAATTTCATACGCCCGGGAAGCGAAAGTAACCGGGAGGCTCTTAAAAATTTAGGCGTCAAACTTTTCCACGGCGATATCCGCCTGGCCTCTGACTTTGAGACCTTGCCGGAGGTCGACTGGGTCATTGACGCGGCGGCCAACCCCAGCGTTTTGGCGGGCGTAGACGGGAAAACCAGCAGCCGGCAACTCATCGAGCACAATTTAATGGGCACCCTCAACCTGCTTGAATTTTGTAAAGCAAAACAAGCGGGATTTATTTTGCCCAGCACAAGCCGGGTTTATTCCATAACGGCCTTGTCCAATTTACCGGTCAAAGAAAAAGACTTGGCGTTTCAACTGGAAACGAACGTTTCTCTGCCGATAGGCACAAGCGCAAAAGGCATTGATGAGTCTTTTTCAACCGCGCCGCCCTTGTCTTTATACGGAGCCAGCAAGTTTTCATCCGAAGTCTTGGCCTTGGAATACTCCCAATCTTTCGGTTTCCCCGTTTGGATCAACCGCTGCGGGGTCATGGCCGGGGCCGGGCAATTCGGGCACGCCGAGCAGGGAATCTTTTCTTATTGGATTCACTCCTGGCGGGAAAAGCGGGCATTGCGCTATATCGGATTTGGCGGACAGGGTTTTCAGGTTCGGGATTGCCTCCATCCAAGGGATTTAGCCGCTCTTTTAGACCGGCAGATAAATTCCTCAAAACAGAAAGGCCCGCGCATTTTTAACGTCTCTGGCGGCTTGCCCAATAGCCTGTCGTTGGCGCAATTGTCACAGTGGTGCCGCAATCGTTTTGGGAAACATGAAGTGTCTTCGGAGAATCGCACCCGGCCTTTTGATATTCCCTGGCTGGTTTTGGATTCGACGCTCGCTCAAAAAACCTGGAACTGGAAACCCCGCCTTGGTATTGAAGAAATTTTAAATGAAATCGCGGGTTTCGCCGAAAAAAACCCGCATTGGATGAGCCTTTCAGCGACAAACTGATGGATAAGAATGCCGGAGAGTCCCTCAAACTTTTATCGGTTGTCATTCCCGCCCGCGACGAGGAAGGCTGCATCGCCGCGACCATTGAACATCTTCACGTGGAACTTCGGCTTCAAAATATTCCGCACGAAATCGTCGTGGTCGATGATGGCAGCAAAGACCGGACCTGGACGATTCTGGAAGAAACGGCGCGGCGCATCCAGGAACTCCATCCGGTCCGCAATGAAGGCCCCAACGGCTTCGGGCGGGCCATTCAACGCGGACTTGAATCTTATCAAGGGGACGCCGTCGTCATCATGATGGCCGATGAGTCCGATGATTGCCGTGATGTCGCCCGCTATTGGCAGAAGCTCAACGAGGGATATGACTGCGTCTTTGGAAGCCGCTTTATGCGTGGCGGAGGCGTCATTGATTATCCGCGCTTTAAACTCCTCATCAACCGCCTGGCGAACTTTTTCATCCGCGTTTTATTCGGAATTAAACTCAATGACACGACCAACGCCTTTAAAGCCTATCGCAAAAGCGTTATCGACGGCTGCCGCCCCATTTTGTCTCCCCATTTCAATATCACGGTGGAGCTTCCTCTTAAAGCGATTGTCAGGGATTATTCTTGGACCACGATGCCAATTACCTGGCGCAATCGAAGGTCCGGACAGTCCAAGCTCAAGATTAAGGAAATGGGTAGCCGGTATCTTTTTATCTGTCTCTATGTCTGGATTGAGAAGCATTTCTCGCGTGGGGACTACAAAAAGCAGGGATAAAAATAGGTCGGTATGAATTTATTCGATAATAAATATTTTTCCGTCCCAAACATCATTAACGAATGGACATCCGAATATGGCGGATTGTCCGCCAAATCAATCCTGGAATTTGGATGCGGGGTGGGGATAACGGCGCTTGGCGTGGCAAACACATATAAACCCAATTTTGTGTTGGGCGTCGACATTTCTGAACAACATATAAACTTGCAATCAGAATGTTCGCGCAATGGCATCAAGGTTTCGTCCCTGGGCAATTTGTCTTTTGGGCATTCAGATATCCTGTCAAAAAGAGAGTCGCTTAGAAATTCATTCGACATTGTTTATAGCTGGTCGGTATTCGAACACGTAAATCCAGATGAAATCAGTCGCGCATTGATTACAATTAACAGATGCCTTAAAGTTGGTGGTCTATTTTTTCTACAAATTTCCCCACTATTTTATTCGGCATATGGATCCCATCTAAATAGATGGGTCCCGATGCCATGGGCGCATTTAATTCTTCAGCAATCTAAGTTGAAAGAAATGTTGTTTGGTGCCTCCGAGAGTAGTGCTGAAATCAAAGACGAATGGAGTGCGTATGTAAAGCTGGGCAGTTCCAAACTCGAGGAACGCAATATCGTTTGGGCGGTGTATGAGTCGCTGAACCGATTGACGGCGGAAGAACTTATCAAATTTATCGAAGCTGAAAATTTCGATATCATTCGAGTCTACAAGACCTATGACGAGGTGGAGCCTCCATCTGATCTTGCACGGACGTACGGTTCAGAATTATTGAAAACAAATCAAATTGTGATCCTTGCGCAAAAAAGAGACATCCAGATCATGATGCCGCGCATTTGATTGGGATGGGATCGTAATGATTCTGAAGGAATCTGCGGCGCGGCGGGGAGCGCGAAAGCAAATAATTCCGCCTTTTCATCTCCTGTCGATGACAAGCGAGGTTTGGGAGTTCTTACGGAATTGCCGCCAGAAAAGAGGCCGCCGGCACAATCAAGGTTCCGTTGGAAATCCCGGGTTCATTCAATCGGGCGACGACGACCATGCGCGGAATGTTTCCGAGTTTTTCCGAAAAATACCGCAGCTGCGGGCTTGGGTTTAAGTCCGCGACCTTCGCTTCGATGAGAAGCGCGGGCTTTTTGTCCAGGGTCAGCAAAAAATCCACTTCCCGCTTTTCCTTGTCGCGGATGAAATGCAGACCGAGGGGAGTTTGGCCCCAATCTTCCGTGAAATGGCTCCAGCGCAAGAGCGCCGAGGCGATCAAATTTTTAAAACGCGCTCCTTCGTCTTTCACTTCAGACCAATCATAGAGATAGAGTTTCGGCTCGCGGCGGAGCGAGCGGGCGAGTTTTCCCGCGTAGGGACGAATGCGGTAGCAGAAATAAAGCCGCTCCAATTGCTCCATCCAGAGGCGTGTCGAATCAAGCGCGACGCCGAGATCCTCGCGAAGATTATTCAATGAAAGGAGCGACCCGACTCGCAAAATGAGGAGTTCCACCATTTGCTCGATGGAGGATATCATTTGAATGCGGGTGAGATCGCGTAAATCTTCGCGGGTCAGGCGTTCCCGTCTTTCTCTGACCCAGAGCCTGTGTTTCCGGGGGCTTTGATCGATGAACGGTTCGGGAAATCCGCCAAAGAGGAGAAGCCCGTCAAAGGCTTCCCGCGTTTGAGAATTAGGCGGCGCCGGGTTTTGGGCGAAAGATTGGAGAATAGATTCGGGAGAATGCGTTTCCGGGTCAAAGCGTTTTCCCGCGATCTCCGAAACGGAGAGAGGGTGCAGGCGATATTGATGGTAGCGCCCTAATAAGCTGTCTCCGCCTTTTTGATAAATATCCATGCGGCCGCTTCCGGTGACGATGATATCGGTTCCCTCGCCGCGCGTGTCCCAGAGGCCCTTGAGATAGGTTTTCCAGCGGGGAAATTTATGGATTTCATCTAAAACGGCCAAGGGTTTTCGCTTGCGGATTGTCCTGTAGGCGTCTATAAAGCCATATGGGTTTTTGGCGAGCTCGGCGCGGAAAGAGAGGTCATCCCAATTGCGGTAAAGCTCCGCCGTTCCCCGCTTTTTTTGAAGAGCTTGGGCGAGCGTGGTTTTTCCGCATTGTCTCGGCCCCGCGACAAAAGCCATTTTGTTTTTTCTGGAAACGGAAAAATGCTCTAAATCCAAGAGGTCTTCCAGGAGGCGTTTCATGATAATAGAGTATCAGTCCCCCGTTAAAAAGTCAAGACTTTTAATCGGATTGGCGTTGAAAAGTCATAGCCGGCGGCATTAACACACTCCGGGCCAAATCTTTCCGCCGCGTTCAATGTCCCGCCACGGGATCGCTTCGATTCCATGGCCGAGCGTCAGGCGCTCTTTTCCGCCATAAATCACGACTCCTCTGTGCAGTTTAAGATAGGCCATGCAGCTTTTAAGGCCCGCCAAACGCCTGGGATTAAGGCTATGCCCGAATTTAATCTCAATGGCCAGGCGCCTTCTGCCGGATTCCAAAATCAAATCGGCTTCCGCGCCGGATTGAGTGCGCCAATAAAACATGCCGGCGCCGCCAACAAGCGCCAGACGCGCGGACAATTCCTCCACCACCAAACCCTCAAACGAAGCTCCAATGCCAGGCCAGCCTTCCATATCCGCCGGGCTGCGAAGGCCCAAGAGCGAATGAAGAATTCCTGTATCCCGAATGTAGAGTTTAGGGCTTTTCACGAGTCTTTTTCCGATGTTGGCATGGTAGGGCTGAAGGCGGCGAATCGCGCAGGCTCCCTCGAGTATGTCGAGGTAGTGGGCGATCGTGTGATAAGAAAGGTCCATCGCGCGAGCCAGATCCGACAGGCTGAGTATCTGGCCATTGAGATGCGCGGCCATGGTCCAGAAGCGCCGCAGGCGCGTTGGGGCCACCGTGACGCCAAGGCCCGGTAAATCCTGGGAGAGAAACGTCGATATGTAGCTCTCAAGCCATTCTCTTTTTTCCGCCGCAGTTCTCAATTGATAGAGCGGAGGAAATCCGCCCCAGAACCAGCGTTGTTTTAGCCATATGGGGCGCGTGGACAACTCTTGCGCGGTAAAAGGCGTCAGTTCGAGTATTCCCACGCGGCCCGCCAGGCTTTCGCTGACTTGCCGGATCATTCTTGGTTGAGCTGAGCCCGTGAGAACGAAACGCCCGGGCTTTCGGTCAAGGTCTACGACGTGTCTTAATAGCGGAAAGAGCTCGGGGTATCTTTGCGATTCATCAATAATAAGGGATTTTGGGTTGTCAGCGAGAAAGCCTTCGGGATCTTCGGTCAGGATATTCCAGTCCAGCGGCTTCTCCAAATCCAGGTAGCGCCACTTGGGAAGTTCTCTACGCACGAGAGTGGTTTTCCCGCATTGCCGCGGACCGATGACCGTGACGATTGGGAAAATACGTCTAAGAAAGGCCAGACGCGCTCGAGCCGATCTCTGGATCACTCTTGAATTATAGAATATAGACTTCTATAATTCAAGGTCAAATAATATCCCGCAAGTTCAATATGCTATTGCAACACTTTGAAAAAGTGAAGACCTGCGGTAGGATAGGCATTGCAAAGTCGCAGCCCGCAGCTCCGCCGAAACGGCGCAGCGTATCTTTAGCGAACCCGTAATGGTTGAATTCAGTTCCCGGAAACGGGGGCCTCGATGGAATTGATCGCGACGGGGAGCGCGAAAGCTTGAATTGGAGAAGGCTGGATCGTCTTCTTTATATCGAAAATATAGGAATTTAATCCTAAAATATCGTATTATTTAGGAGTATGATTCCTAGAACTCTTAAAATTCCCCTCAATCAGTCCGCGTTTCTCCTTGGCCCGAGGCAGGTCGGAAAAACCCATCTCATTCAAGAGAAGACCCGTCCGGATTTATTCATAGACCTTTTGCTCTACGAAAATTTTTCGAGATACAGCCGCAACCCGGATATCCTTCAGAGAGAAGTTCAGGCTCTTAATCGCGCGGGGCCGCTGGTGGTCATCGACGAGGTTCAGCGCTGTCCGGAGATCCTCAATGTCGTCCAGTCCATCATGGAAAGCCGCGAAGCCGCGCGCTTTTTATTAACCGGTTCCAGCGCGAGAAAGCTCAAGAGAGGGGGAGCCAATCTTTTGGCCGGACGCGCCGTGACTTTAAGGCTTCACCCGCTGACTCACGAGGAACTTGGGGACTTGTTTTCGCTGGAGTCGGTTTTGCGCTTTGGGAGCCTTCCAAGGATCATTTTGGAGCCGGACTATTCCTCGCGAATTCGGCTTTTGCGCAGCTACGTCGAAACTTATCTCAGAGAAGAAATCCAACAGGAGGCTTTGACTCGGAACGCTCCCGCCTTCTCGCATTTTTTGGATCTGGCGGGATTTGAAAACGGACGGTTGCTCCATTTCTCCGGCTTGTCCCGTGAATTGGGAATCGACGCCAAAACCGTTCGCTCTTATTTTCAGATTTTGGAGGACACCTTGATTGGCTTTTTTCTCGAGCCTTACGCCCGTTCGCCGCGCGCCAAGCTGGTCAAACATCCGAAGTTTTTCTTCTTTGACGGCGGGGTCGTGTCCGCCTTGCGCCGCTCCCTAGAGCCCGAGTTGATTGAAGGCACGCCTCCTTTTGGCGCGGCTTTCGAGCATTGGGTGATACTGGAGACTCGGCGCCTTTTGGACTATCGCGAGAGGGAATACCGCCTCTCATTTTTTAGGACCGGAGACGGAACCGAGGTGGACTTAATCATCGAGATTGGGCAGGAAGTTTGGGCAATTGAAATCAAGTCCGGGACGGCGCCTTCGTCAAGAGAGCTTCACGGTTTGCGCAGTTTTTTAAACGATCACCATGTCGCGCGCGCTTTTTGCGTTTGTCGCGCGCCCAGGCCTTACGCCAATGGCGGAATCGAATTTATTCCGTGGCGGGAGTTTCTGCGCCTTTTGTGATCGCCGCGCCTCAAACGTCATTTCTCCCCCCAAAAATAAGCAATTGACCACGGCCTAAAAAATGGGGGAACGTCAGTTTACGTAATAGGTTTATAGAAAGTTTATTGAGTATATTGATAAACACTAGATAATTAGGTAAACTTCTTATATATGGATCCGCTTCAAAACCCATTTTCTCCAGGCGCGGGAAATCCGCCGCCGGAACTCGTTGGCCGCGATGATTTGCTCAAAGAGGCCGCTATTGCGCTTGGCAGGATCAAGCGCGGGCGTTATGAGCAAAGCCTCATGCTTGTCGGATTAAGGGGCGTCGGAAAAACGGTTTTGCTCAATCGCATCAAGGATATTGCCGAAGCTGAAAAATATTGCGTCGTGATGATCGAAATTTCGGAGGATCGTTTCCTTCCCGAACTCCTTATCCCCGGGCTTCGGGGAGCGCTCATAGAACTTGACAGGATGGAGAAAGTGAGCGCTAAGGTGAAGTTGGGATTGCGCATTCTGCGGAGTTTTATCGGGACGTTCAAGATTAAGTTGGGAGAAACCGGGGTCGAACTCGGGATTGACCCTGAAAGGGGCAAGGCGGATTCGGGCAATTTGGAGTCCGATCTTTCGGAACTCTTTGTCGCTTTGGGAGAAGCCGCCAAGGATAGACAAAGAGCCGTCGCCGTCATTATAGACGAAATCCAATATCTGAATGAAAAAGAGATGGGCGCGCTGATCATGGCAATACACCGCGTGTCTCAGCGCCAATTGCCTCTGGCGCTTGTCTCGGCGGGTTTGCCCCAGCTTGTCGGCTTGGCCGGAAGATCAAGATCTTACGCGGAACGACTATTTCGATTTCCCCGGATTGGCCCGCTTTCGCCCAAAGATGCGGCGGCGGCTTTGCGTGACCCCGCGAAAAAGGAGGGCGTCGTCTTCGCGGAAGATGCGCTCAAGGAAATCGCGCTTCAGACTCAGGGATACCCCTACTTCCTTCAAGAGTGGGGATATCAGGCTTGGAATTTAGCGAAAGAGTCGCCTATTAATAGGAGCGTTATCCTGCGCGCCAACGTTGAAGCGGTTAAAAAACTCGATGGAAGCTTTTTTCGCGTCCGCTTTGACCGCTTGACCCCGCGCGAAAAAGACTATCTAAGAGCTTTGGCTGAATTGGGGCCGGGGGCGCATCGCTCCAGCGAGATTGCCGATCGCCTCGGCATTAAAGTTCAGTCCAGCGCGCCGCTGCGCTCGGGGCTTATCGGCAAGGGAATGATCTACAGCCCGGCTCACGGCGATACGGCTTTCACGGTTCCGCTTTTCAATGATTTTATGATTCGGGTCATGCCGGATTGGCGGGCGCCCTGAGGCAAAGTCTTCATTTTGGAAAATGTTGGCGGCGGGCTTATCCGGCCTGCATATAGTCCACGACGAGACGACTTGGGTGAATTTTGCGGGACGAAAGGCTTAAATGATGCTATAAATACGGCGTGCAAATTTAAAGTTATGTTTAAACGCATATTTAAGCCCAGCGGAAAGTCGAGTTTTTTCTTATTTGGGCCGAGAGGATCGGGGAAAACTCATTTAGTCAAGAATTGTTTCTCCCCGCAATCCATGTTCTATCTGGATTTGCTTGCCCCCGATATTCCCGAAAGCGAAGCCTTTTGCCTGTCTTTGGACCCGACCGCAAAAATCATAGACGGGGTCCGCTGCTTGCCCTGGGAACGCGGCCTCAAGGATTTGGGGCTCTGTTGAGGTTCTCCCCCAGTTGAAGGTATCCGCAGCCGCAGTTCCAGGCGAGAGAACCGGCATAGAGAAAGGCTAAGGATAAAGCGGCGCCAATAATTCCCCATTTCGGAATGGCCCAAAACCCAATGGCGGCGCAGAGAAAAGCGCCAAAGACCGCGGAAAAACTCGCTTTCCATGCGCTTTTTGAATCCCGGGAATTAAGAATGGTCGCCGGAAAAGCCGAGAGAAAAAGAAAGGCCGCCGCCGCCGCGAAAAAGGCCATCCAGGAAAGGTTTAACGGGTATTTTTGCCCCATGAGTTTGACCATCGCGCTTCCGGCCAAGAAAAAAAGCGGAAAAGCCAAAAGAAAAATAAGCGGGCCATGTCTAAAAAATTTTCTCCAGGATCCCTCTTGTTTTTCCGGAACGCTTGAAATAGGCCCCAAAACCGCTCCGACGATGGTTGCGGCCACCAAGACCGGCCTAAAAACCGCGGTTTGATAAGCGCTGAAATATCCCAGATCCCGCGGGGTTAAATTCCATGAGACCATCAGCGAAACCAAGGATTCCGCGCCGACCATGGAACCCCAGCTCATCAGATAGGGCCCGGTGTAAGCAAGAATGTCTTTAATAGCGGGAAAATAAAAAACCGGTTTTAAAAACTCCTTGAGCGCATAAAGGCACAAAAAAAACCCAAGCGCGCAGCCAAAACTCATCGCGCGCAAAAGCGCGGTAAAATCCAGAGGGGGCTTAAGGTAAAACGAGAGCCCCAGGGCCGATAAAACCAATAAGGCGTAACAAAGTTCGATCATCCCCCGGGCCTTGAATTTCTGAAGTCCGAGCAAGAGGTTTCCGGACACGCTATATGAGATTTGAGAACAGGCGTAAAGAACGCTCCAGAAATAAACCGCAGGCGAGACTTTAAAGATTCGGGCTAAAGGGGTATGGAACGCGAGAAGAACGGATAAGGAAATTCCAACCCACAGGACCAGGCTTAAAACGATGGTTGAAATGGCGGCGGGGCGCTTTTCTGGCGCAAGAGCCGCGATGCGATAGGCGACGGTAAGAAATCCCAAAGAGATAAAGAGGAGCCAAATTTTGCTTGCGGCGATAGTCAGCCCCACTAAACCGTATTGGTCGGGCCCCATCCATCTTCCGGCCAAAATGTGGGTTGACATCGCGATGAGGCGGGATAGGGCCATAAACGGGGTCAAGGTCAATAGCCCCGCGAGAAACAACCGGGTGTTGGTTCCCCAATTGAGCCGGCCGGCCAGCCCGCGATAGAGCTCTTTCCATTTCTCTTTTTGAAGCGCGGCGATGCTCATCTTCTGGATTATATGATTTCTTCAAAGTTCCCGAGGCGAATTGATGAGGGCGTTGACCGCCACGTTGGCGCGGTTTCAGCTTGAAGCGCTAGGAGTCTAAATCGGCAAGGGGCTTTTTGGAAAAGCCGCGGCCTTCCTTGATCAAAACTTCCACTTTTTGTTTGGCTTCTTCCAGCCGCTGGGTCAGGGTCTGCGCCAAGGAAACCCCTTTCTCGAAAATTTCAAGGCTTTCTTCCAGGGGCTGGTCTCCCGACTCCAGGGATGAGACGCAAGCTTCCAGCTTTTTGAGCGCCGCTTCGAAGGATTCTTTTTTAGATTCTTTTGTCATTGTGGGTGACCTCGCAAAAAATCTCCCCTTGGTGAAGGGTGAGTTGGATGATGTCGCGGGTTTTTACGTCTTGGGATGAGCGCAAAATTTTAAGGCTGGGCCAGCTTCGGGCGACGGAATATCCGCGGGATAAAACCTTAAGGGGGCTGAGCGCGTCAAGGCGTCCGCTTTCGAGCGCAAGGTTTTTACTTAAGAGTTCTATTTTCGCCGTTATCGCGCGCGATAAAAGTTCCCGGGCCTCATCCAGACGGCGCATGAATTCTTCAATCATCCGATGCGGGCTTTTAAGAAAAGGATGGGAAGCCAAGGACTTAAGCCTCTGCTCGAAAACCTCAAGCGCATGCCCGATATTTCTGATTAAGGACTGCCTGTGGGAATCTATTTCCTGAAAAACGCTCTTGATGTCCGGAACCGCCATCTCAGCCGCGGCGGAAGGAGTGGGGGCGCGTAAATCCGCGACAAAATCGGCGATGGTAAAATCGGTTTCATGCCCGACACAGGAAATAACGGGGATTTTGGAAGAGGCAATCGCCCGGGCGACGATTTCCTCGTTAAAGGCCCAGAGATCTTCTAAGCTTCCGCCGCCGCGTCCGAGCAGCAAAACATCGGCTTCGGGAAAATGGAGATTAAAATCCTTGACGGCTTGGGCGATTTCCGGGGCCGCCGCGTCTCCCTGAACCTGGACCGGCAAAATCAGAATCTCAAGCTCCGGCCATCGGCGGGAAAGGATATTTAAAATATCGCGGATGGCGGCTCCCTGAAGAGAGGTGATGACCCCCAGTTTTTGCGGGTAGCGCGGCAAGGGCTTTTTTCTCAAGGGGTCGAAAAGACCCTCTTTTTCCAATTTGGCTTTTAGCTGTTCAAAGGCCAATTGCAAACCGCCTTTTTCCAAAGGCTCCATGTAAGAGATCACCAGCTGCAGGTCGCCTCTCTTGGTATAGACAGACACCCGCCCGCGGACTAAAACCTTAAGCCCGTCTTGGGGTTTGAATTTAATCCCGCTGGCGGCCCCGCGAAAAAGGACCGAAGAGATTTGGGAGTTTTCATCTTTTAAAGTCAGATAGGTGTGTCCCGAAGGATAAAGGCGGCAATTAGAGATTTCTCCTTCAACCCAAACGTCGGGAAAAGATTCTTCAAGCGAACGATAAATTTGCTCGCAGAGCTGCGAAACGCTTAATGTTTTTGGCCTTTCCGCCGCCGGATTCATTTTTTGGATCCGCTTTTAGAGTCGCGCATCGCCAGTATTGATTGAACCAGGGCCGGGGGATATCCGATATCGAGAACTTTAAGGATGCCGACGTTTTTTTGGGCATGGGGATAGAGGAGGCCTCTTTTGGGAAGCCCCATAGTCAAGGTCTCTGTCGCGGTGACAAAGGCGCCGCTGTGGTAACCGGTGTCGGGGTTAAGACCAGAGGGAATATCGATAGCGATCACCGGTTTTTTTTCTCGCGCTATTTCTTGGATCATAAAGTGCGCACAGCCCGTGGGCTTTCCGCTGGATCCAACACCTAAAAGGGCGTCTACAACGAGTTGAGAATCTTTGAGCGCGCGGGAAAAATCCGGGCTTTCAGAAAAGGTGATGATGGGAATCCCCGCCGCCTTCGCTTTTTCCATTTGAGTCAAAACGAGATCGGGATAGCTGGAATCTTTTTTGGGCGGACAGATAAAGACGGAAACCTTGAATTGTTTTTGTTTGAGAATTCGCGCGATCGCAAGCCCGTCTCCGCCGTTAAGGCCGCGCCCGCAGGCAAACGTTATGGTTTTTTCCGATGAAAGGCCGCTCAAATTTTCAATTTCCCGCGCGGCCGCTTCTCCGGCATTTTCCATGAGGCGTTCGGAAGAAAGACCGTAGCGCTCTTCCGCCAATTGATCCAAAAGGCGCATTTCGGCAGAGGTCACCGCCGGAAGTCCGCCAAAGGTTTCCGAGATAATTTCTTGTCCCATCGGTTTAACGCAAGAAAAACCCCAAAAGTCCCAGAATCATGAAACAAACGCCCAAAAAAGCGATTAAGACATATGGAGCCAGCACTAAAAGCCAGGATTTCGGCCCGGAAAACTGGTAGACGCTTTTAACCCCGCGGGCTTTGAGCGCGAGATTTAAAAAGGCGGCTATCGCGATCAAAAGAAAAGACAAATAATGAAGGGGATTGGGAATCAGCGAAAAAAAGGCGGCGAGCGCGGCCAAGGCCCAGGCAAAATCGGAGAGCCCAAAATAGACGACTAAAGATTTCGCCGCGGTGGGAGCGAAAGCCCCGCTTTGGGCCCGCATGGATGCGTAGAGATGAATGACGGCGGCCCACAAAAATGCCGATAGAAGACTCCAAAGGAAAATCGAGGCCGCTCTAAAGGTAAAAGCGAAAAATCCTCCGGCCCCCAGGTTTTCCCAAAGAGACAAAGCCGTGGCCGCGGCTAAAAAACCGCAAAAAGCCAAGGCCATGGGAGGGCGCTCACGAATGGCCTTTTCCGCCTCGGCGGGAGATTCCAGGTAATCGTAGAAAATTTCGGAAAGGGGCATTTTTAATACCCCGTCCATAAATATTCAAGTCCCGCGCGCGGCATCTCTAGTTTTCCGATTAAAGAGGCGGCGGAAACCGGATTTCCTAAAAATCGGGAGTTGAGCAACTCTAAAATCTGATCGAAATTTCCTCCTCCTCGAATGACCCGGGGTTTTCCCGCAATTCCGCCCAGGCGCGCCGCCAAAATGACGGCGTCGTGAAAATCGCCGAGTTTGTCGACGAGATGATCTTTAAGCGCCTGATTGCCGGAAAAAATGCGTCCATCGGCGATGGGGCGGAGTTTTTCCAGGGGAATATTCCGCCCGAGACTGACCGCCGACAAAAACTGCTCGTAGGTGTCGTCGATAATTTTCTGGAGAAGATTTTTTTCCGCCGGCGTCATCGCCCGCGCGGGAGACCCGATATCCTTAAATTTTCCGGATTTGATGGGAGACATTTTGACTCCAATCTTGTGGAACAGGCCTTGGAGGTCGGTCGCGTCAAAAATAACGCCGATAGATCCGGTCAGGGTCCCGGGATGGGCGACGATTTTGTCGCAGGCGGAAGCGATGTAATAGCCGCCGGAAGCGGCGACATCCCCGAAAGACGCGACAAAGGGAATGTGCTTGGTCTTGCGAATTCGGAGAATTTCACTGTAGAGTTCTTGAACCGCGCCGACGCTTCCGCCGGGAGAATTGATGTCAAGCACGATTGCCTTCACATCGCGTCTTTTCGATAATTTGATCATTTGCCTTTCCCAGCTCTCGGCTCCCGCGTCTTCCCAGGGCTGAGCGCTGTCGGAGAAATAAATGGGTCCGTGAATCTTGACGACGCCAACGAGCCCTTTCTTTGAGAGTTTAAGAAAGCCAGCGGCTTGACTCGTGAGATTAAGAGCGGGACTCGAAGGGCGATTTTTTAACGCCAGAAATAGGCCCAAAAGAATGGTTAAAGAATAAACGACAATGAGAGTTTTGACGAGCTTTTTTTTAATGAGCTTTTCTTCGGGTTTGTTGGTTTCAGAGGGAGTGGGAGTATCCATATTTTCCTTTTATTTTATCGCGAGGCTTAGGGCCTTCGATATCATTATCCTATTTTTTTATTGCGATTTCTTGACCTGGCTTGCGTCTACGACTTGGTTTCTTCCGCCGGCCTTGGCCGCATAAAGAGCCCTGTCGGCTTCGGCGAGTAGCGCCACCGGCTCAAAGGCGTCCCGGGGGAAATGCGACATGCCAATTGAAACTGTCGCTGAAACCGTCTCAAAGGCGATGGAGAATTTCTCAGCTTCTATGGACGCCCGAATCGTCTCGGCTTTTCTCAGGGCTCCGGCGGGTTCCGCGCGCGGCAAGATCACCACAAATTCCTCTCCGCCGTAGCGGGCGACAAAATCGGTTTCATAGACCGAGGCGTTTAAAATCTCCCCGACTCTTTTTAAAACCTGGTCGCCAAAGGGATGTCCGTAGCGGTCGTTTAATTTCTTGAAATGGTCTATGTCGAGCATCAGGATTCCAACGGTCGTCTTAAAAGTGCGCGCGCGGATAATTTCATGGCGCAGCCTTTCCTCGAATTCTCCCCGGCGATGCGCCCCGGTTAGCCCGTCGATCCGAGAGAGGTTCTCGACGTCCTGAAAGAGCTTGAGTCTTCTGAAGGCGAAGGCGATTTCGCCGGCGAAAATTTTCGAGCTTTTCAGAAATTCATCGGAATTCGCGCCATGGGGAATCCGAGAGTAAAAAAGCCCCAGAACTTCTCCGTTATCCTCAAAGGGGACGACGATTGCCTCTTCCGGCGAGTGGATCACGCATACCTGGCGGTAAGAGAGGGAGTGTTCGCTCAGGCACTTTTTTAAGGACGCGGCGGAAGAGCCTGGGGAATCGTGAAGGCCGCGGCATAAGAGCATGTCGAAATCAGAATTTCCACCGGAAGAGCCGACATAGAAAGAGTAAGACGCCGCCCCGAGATATTGTTCGACGGCCGATTCAAGAATGGGTTTGGTGTCTTCCCAGCCCAGGGCCTGGGCGAGACTTTTGACCGCGCCGTAAAGGGCCAAGGTTTTTTTTTGCTCGCGTTCGATTTTAACCATCTCTAATTTTAGATCGGAGAGGCGAGAAGACGCTTCTTCCGATTTTTTAATGAGCTCTTCGAGTGAAGACTTGGAAGTGGCATCTCTTTTCTGATCCTTGGCGTATTCGGTGTAAGCCCAAAAAGCCGCCGTTACCGACCAAAGAAGGCAAGAGAGGGCCGCGGCTTTGAGATGAATCGGAACGGCCAGAGCGGTCAAAGAACCTAAGAAAAAGATAAATCCCAAGACAGCCCAGGTTAAGCGTTTTTTGGGAAATTGAGCGCTCCAGAAAATAAGAGCCGGGGAAGCGCAAAGAAACGAAAAGACCCAGTAAAAATAATCGGGAACCGGGGGAAAAAAGCTCATCCCACCACCTGGTTGCGCCCGCCGTGCTTGGCCTGGTAAAGCCTTTCATCGGCCACCCGAATAATTTGGCTGGCGGTGGTCGCGTCTTGCGGAAAACTCGCCACTCCGATGCTGATGGTGACAGAACTTTTCTCGCCTTGGAAGAAAAAGGGTTGGGAAGAGACTCTCAATCGCAGGCGATCGGCGATTTCAACGGCTTCCGCGTGCGCGAAATTGGGCAAAATCAGGCAAAACTCTTCGCCGCCATAGCGCGCCGCGTAATCGACCGGGCGGGCAAACGAGTTGAGAATGGCGGAGACAGTTTTTAAAAGCGCGTCTCCCGCCGGGTGCCCGTAGCGGTCGTTATAAGATTTGAAGTGATCGATATCCATCATGATCAAAGACAAAGGCGTTTGGCTACGGCCGGCCCTAAGCAACTCTTCTTGAAGCTGGGTTTGAAAGGCCCGGTGACTGTAGAGTTGAGTCAAGGGATCGCGCACTGATTGGGCCTGAACCTGCTCGTAAAAGCGGATATTTTCAAGGCTCATCGCGGCCATGGCGACGAAGAGTTCGGCGGCTTTAACTTCTTCGGTTCCAAGGACATCAGGGTCTTTGGAAGTGATTTTTAGAAAGCCCGCGGCTTGGCGCATCACCTTAATTGGGATGGCTAGACCCGAACGGTAGGGAGACAAAAGATTGTGAAAGCGCTTGTCCGCCCAGGCATCCCGGATCAGTGTTGGCCCATTTCGTGCTTGGGCGAAATTGAGGAGCGGGTCTTGACCAGGAGAGGCGACAATCTCGACTTGCGCCGCGGGAAACCGGGAAGAGAGTATCGAGGTGAGTCGGTCATGGACTTCCGTGGCTGACAGCGTGTTAGCCAGGCTTTTGGCGCTGGCGGTTAGATTTTGCGCGCTTTGAATCTGGGACAAGGCTTTTTCGCGGTAGCCTTGGTAGTACTCAATATCTTTTTTTTCCTCGGAGATTTTAAGATTAAGAGCGTTGACTCTGACTTCCCGGTCCCGGCGCGAGCCGAGAATTGAGTTTTGGTAAACGCCCCAGGAAAATTGAAAAAACCACAAGGCTCCCAATTCAAAGAAAATTTGGTGGTTCCACGGAGACTTAAGTCGAGAGGCCGAAAGCAAGGTCG
>JAJZJF010000081.1 GCA_021810245.1 bacterium | reverse complement strand
TCGTGACCAAATAAACTTTTCCGGCGCCGCCGGTCGCCAAAACGACCGCTCGCCCTGAAAATGCGCGAATTTTTCCGTGTTTGCGGCTTAAAGAATAAAGTCCGCGGCAACGCCCGCTTGAATCCAAGATTAAATCGATGCCGATTTCGTTTTCAAAAATATCAATGCGCGGGTTTTTTCGGCATGAGTAGAGAAGGGCGCGTTCTATTTCTTGGCCGGTGATGTCTCCGGCGTGTAAAATTCGCCTTTCGGAATGGCCCGCTTCAAGCCCGAGATCGACGATTCCCTTTTTTTGGGAGAAGCGCACGCCAATTTCCTGAAGTTCCTTGATTCTGGCGGGGGCATCTTTGACAGTCATTTCAACTATTTTTTCATCGCAAAGTCCGGCGCCGGCGATCAGGGTATCGGTAATGTGGCGTTGAAAACTGTCGATTTGGCTGGTGACGGCCGCGATGCCGCCCTGGGCATAATTGGTGTTGGATTCAATGGCTTCTTTCTTGGTCAGGACCGCGACGCGGCCAAGCGTGGCGAGCTTGTGCGCGCTTAAGAGACCCGCGATTCCACTCCCAACGACGATAAAATCAAACTTTTCGTGATCCATAAATGAGAAGGGCTTGCCTCTGCTAGTTCGATTTTACCATAATCATCAGAGGGTCTATGATTTACGGATTTTTAAATGAGAAGCCGCGGATTGATAAAACGGCGTTTGTTCATGCTTCCGCGCAAGTCATTGGCCGCGTGACCATTGGTCCGCGCGTTTCCTTGTGGCCGCAGGCCGTTGTTCGCGCGGATGTCTGCCCAATCAAAATTGGAGAGGCTTCCAATTTGCAGGATGGAGTTTTGGTTCATGGGCGAGAAGCATACCCTACCCAAATCGGGCGCGGCGTGACGGTGGGACATGGCGCGATTATTCACGGCGCGAAAATTGGAGATTTGTGTTTGATTGGAATGGGGGCTATTGTCATGGAGGCTGTTATCGGCAGAGAATGCGTGATTGCCGCCGGAGCTTTAGTTCCTAAAGGGTTTCGCGTTTCTCCCAGGCATTTGGTGATGGGGCTTCCGGCTAAAATCGCGCGGCCTCTGAGCGCCGAAGAAATTCGATTTTTAAAACAGAGTAGAGACAGTTATTTGGATTTAGCTAGAAAACATCAAAATTCATCAAAGGCTATTTTACGGTGATTTATTTTTTGTTGGGAGCGGCTCTCGGCGCTGGCCTTGCGGCGATGGCGGGGATGCTTATTTCCCGCAGAGCGCGGCATAAAATTTCCCGGTTTTTGGCTTTTGCCGGACACGAGATGAACACTCCGGCTACGGCCCTGCGTTTAACGACGATGAATTTTCTTGAAGGAATTTTTGGCGACCTGACCGCAGATCAAAAGTCTTGGCTGGAAATTATGAATGAGCAAACTGGGCGCCTGGCTTTCTTGGTTGGAGAATTGAGAGATTTTATTCATTTGGAAATGGGCGATGACCTCGCGCTACGGCTGCAGCCTTCCAAGGCGCAGGAGATCGTTTCGGAGGCGCAGCTCTCGATTAAAAGAGGTTTGGAACAGTCGGGAATTGCGCTGGAAAATGGCATTTCAGGAAATTTGCCTGAAGTTCTTATTGATCCCGACAGAACTATCCGGGTTTTGTCGAGCCTTTTATTTTATGCCAGAAAATTTCGCAAAGAAGGGCCCTTGGTTCTTAGCGCTTTTGAGGAAGACCAATGGGTTCATCTCGTTTGTCGCTTCAAAGCGCATCCCATCTCGCCCCAGGATTTAGAAAAGAGTTTGGATTTGTTTTATCCCGCCCAGCTGGCTCATAGTCCGATGATGCAATCGACGGGCTTTGGTCTTGGCTTTGCGCGCCGCTTAATGCAAGCCCAAGGGGGAGATATGATTGCGCAATTAAACTCGGGCGGTGAATTGTCCTTGACCTTGCGCCTGCCCCAGGTGGAGGCTCATCATGGCCGTTAAAATATTGATTATTGAAGATGATCCAACGATTTTAGAAAGTTTAAAGGCTTTGCTGGGGGCTAAAGGGTATGCGGTTTCTACAGCCATGGATGGCGCCGATGGAGTTGCCGCGGCCAGGCGCGATAAGCCCCAATTGATTCTTCTAGACGTCATTTTGCCCAAAATGGGCGGCTTTGATGTTTGCCAAATTCTCAAAAAAGATCCCGCGACCAAGGCCATTAAAATAGTGATGACCACCGCTTTAGGGCGTATGGGAGATGTGGAGTCCGCCTTCGCGAGCGGGGCGGATGATTATCTCATTAAACCTTTTGATTCTCAAAGGCTGTTTAGCAAGGTTGAAAAGATTTTAGGAACAAAGAGCTGAAATTTCGCAAACCGACGCCGCTTTTTATCTTTCGCCGCCTTCTTAAATTTTTTGCTCCTCAAGGCTGGTGGCCAGTGACTCCGCGGAAAGAATTGGTCCCGCGGTATCGGCCGGGATTTTGGGGCGCTTTAAGCGAAAGAGAACGCCTTGAAATTGCCATTGGCGCAATCTTGACTCAAAACACGAATTGGGGAAATGTCTGCCTTGCGCTTGAACGTCTTAACCTCGCTCAAGTTTTAGAGCTTGAAAAACTCTCAAAGATAAAAGCGCAAAAGCTTCAGTCCTTGATTCGCTCTTCCGGTTATTTTCGCCAAAAAAGCCGGAAAATCAAAATCTTTGTCGAGGCGGTTTTAAATCGCGGCGGGTCTCTAAAAAATTGGTTGTCCGGCCCCTTAGAAAAGACGCGTAAAGAGTTGTTGAGCTTGTGGGGAATTGGCCCCGAGACGGCCGATTCCATTCTTCTTTACGTGTCCCAGCGGCCCATTTTTGTCGTTGACGCCTATACCTTGCGCATCAGCCGGCGCCTTGGCTGGGTTCATGAGACTTCTTACGACAAACTCCAAAAATTCTTTGAATCGCATTTGCCCAAAAAAAGTTCTTTATACTCCGAATTTCACGCTCTTTTTGTGGCTCTCGCGAAAAATTATTGTCGAACTAAGCCGATTTGTCGGGGATGCCCCGTTTCCGATATTTGCGCTCACGGCGTTCAGGTTTTGAGAAAATGACGAATCGGCGGAAAGTCGTCCATGTGATTACCCGCCTGGACTTTGGGGGTGCCCAGCAAAACACTTTGTGGACCGTCAGACATCTCAATCCGGAAAAATACGATGTGGTTTTAGCTTCTGGACAAGGTGGGGCGCTTGATTGGGAGGCACGGGAAAATTCGGAGAAAGGGATATACCGCGTCGCGTTTTTTTCTTCCTTGGTTCGAGAAATAAGCCCGATCAGGGATTTGCTCGCGTTTTTTTCGCTGTGGCGGTTTTTCATTGCGGAAAAACCCGATATCGTCCATACCCACAGCTCAAAAGCGGGAATTATCGGAAGGCTCGCGGCCTGGGCGGCCGGAGTGAAAATTATCGTCCACACCTATCACGGCTTCGGGTTTCATGATTTTCAAAATCCCTTGGTCAAAAAAAATTACGTCCTTCTTGAGCGCTTGTGCTCTCATTTTACCCATGCATTGATTTTCGTCTCCCGCTTCAATTGGGATTACGCCTTAAAAAATGGGATTGGCCCGGAATCGCGCTTTCATCTGATTCGTTCCGGAGTGGATTTGTCGCGCTTGCCCGTCAAAATCGAGGACCGTGATCACAAGAAAAAAGAATTGGGTTTTGATTCGGAGGCGTTGCTTGTTGTTTCTATCGGCAATTTAAAGCCGCAGAAAAATCCGCTGGATTTTGTTTCGATGGCTGCAAGAGTTTCTGAGGAAATCCCTCAAGCTCGATTTATGTTTATCGGGGATGGCCCCCTAAGATCTAAATCGGAGAATTTCGCGAGGGAGTTGGGCGTTTTTGAAAAAATTCGCTTTTCCGGGTGGAGAAAAGACGCGGCGGAGTGGCTGGCCGTCGCCGATGTTTTTGTCCTTACTTCTCTTTGGGAAGGCCTTCCCCGCGCGCTGGTCGAGGCGATGAAAAGCGGCCTGCCCTGCGCGGCTTACGCGGCGGACGGAATCTCGGAGATGATTCGTGACGGGGAAAATGGTTTTCTCATCCCAGTCAAAGATGTCGAGTTCTTGTCAAAGCGCGTGATTGAGCTTTTGAGGAATCCGGAGTTAAGGCGCAGAATGGGGTTTCAAGCGGGGAAGTCCATTACCGAAGAATTTGATATTAATCGAATGGTTCAAGAGCAGGAAACTCTTTACACCGAGCTTTTAGGCGATTAATTTTTTGAGTTTTCTCCAAATCCTGCGGGGGGACTAGGGCCTGATTCCATAGAGGATGTAAGCCGTATTGAGTCTTTTGTCGGCCTAGCTTAAATCCAGCCTAGCGGACCCTAATTAGTCCGGTAATTTTGGAAGCGATTCAAAATCCGCTAGGCTTTCGATTCCGGTTTTAAGATCCTTGATGCGAATTTGGTTTTGCTTGACTTCATCGGGACCGAGGATAAGTGCATAGCGGGCTTTTTTTTGGTCGGCGTATTTAAATTGATTTTTGAGTTTGGCCGCTCCCGGATAGAGATCGACCGATTGCCCTAGATTTCGCAGTTTTGAAGAAAGCTCAAGGGTTTGGGCCAGCATTTCTTCCGAGAAAACCGCGATAAAAAATTTGGCTCCGAGGGTTTCGCGAGAATTCCCCAATTCCTCAAGCAAAAGAATCAAGCGTTCAAAGCCAATCGAGCCTCCGCAGGCGGCGATTGAAGGAACGCCGAATTTTTCCAAGAGTCGGTCGTATCTGCCGCCGCCGCCTAGCGAGCCGGACAATTTGGGATGGCGAAATTCAAAGACGGGCCCGGTGTAATAGTCAAAGCCGCGCATGAGGCTGGAATTAAAAAAACAATTTTGGCCTTGATTGCCCGCCGCGCCTTTTAATTTTTCCAAAATATTCTTGATCCCGCGCGCTTCTGCCGGGGCGATGCTGTCAAATTTGCTGATTTCAGTGGGGTTGTCCATGATCAACTTGGCGGCATTGACTACGGCGGCGCTATCTAAAGAAAATTTATCATGCAGTTCTGCGAAAACGCCTTCTTGCCCAATTTTGTCTAGTTTGTCTAGCGTAATGCAGACCTCTACCTGTTGGTTAGGTGGGATTCCCGCTTGATTTAAGGCTTCATAGACAAGAGCGCGGTCATTAAGATGGACGGAAACGTCTTTAAGGCCCAACTTTTCAAAAACGGTCAAAATTGCCGAGATGACCTCGACCTCGGCCATCCAGCTTTCCGAGCCGACGATATCCAAGTCGCATTGAGTGAATTCCCGGTAGCGGCCCCTCTGCGCTCTTTCCGCCCGCCAGACCGGAGCGATGTGGAAAGCCTTAAAAGGTTTTGGAAGATCGTTTTGATGAGCGGCGTAAAAACGGGCGAGGGGCAGCGTCAAATCAAAGCGCAAGCCGAGGTCCGCGAGCTCTTCAGATTTTTCAAGGGCTTCCGTCAATTTTTCCCCGCGCTTAAGAACTTTGAAGATAAGTTTCTCGTTTTCACCCCCGCCTTTTCCGGTGAGGACCTCGAGATTTTCAAGAGCCGAGGTTTCAATCGGCTCAAACCCAAATGAGCGATAGACGCGGGAAATGGTTTGGGAAACTTTTTGGCGGAGTTCGATATTGCTTGGCAAAAAATCGCGAAACCCGGATGGGGGGGAGGATGAAAGAGCCATGGGTTTATTTTATTAAATAGTTTTAGGTAAAATGAGATTAGAAGTCTAAACCCAAGGAGGCCTTATGTCTCAGTTAAAAGAAAAAGAAGAATTGGTTTCGCTTAAAGTGTCCGATCAAACGACGATGCAGGCTTATGTCGCGCGTCCCAAAAATCCCAACCATCGCGGGATGATCGTCGTTCAAGAGGCTTTCGGGGTCAACGATTACATTAAAGATGTCGCCCGCCGCTTTGCGGATTTGGGGTATTTGTCTATCGCTCCGGAGGTTTTTCACCGCTCAGCACCCGCCGGTTTTACCGGGTCCTACACGGATTTTGCAGCAGTAATGCCGCATATGCAAGCGATGACCCTTGAAGGGCTTGAAGCGGATTTGAGCGCCGCTTATGATTTCTTAAAAAAACAAAATTCGGCGGCGGTCTCGGAAGGAATTGGCTGCGTCGGCTTTTGCATGGGTGGGCGAGCTGCCTTTGTCGCCAACTCGATTCTTCCTTTAAAATGGGCAATTTCGTTTTACGGGGCCGGCATTGGCCCAAGCCCGATGGGCCCAGGGCTCTTAGACCGCGCGCCGAAATTAAGCGCTCCCATGCTTTTTTTCTGGGGTGGGAAAGACGGGCATATCTTGCCGGAGCAGACCCAGGCCGTGACCCAGGCTTTGCGCAAGGCGGACAAACCTTTTGTCAATGTGGAGTTTTCCTATGCCGATCACGGTTTTTTCTGCGACGCTAGATCAAACTATCATCCCAAGGCCGCTCCGCAAGCCTGGGCCTTGGTTCAGTCTTTCCTTCAGCACGGAGCCTAAGTAAAAAAGGTAAAAAGGGGACAGTCCCTTTTTACCTTTTTATTTTTTATAGCGGAGCTTCAAGGCAATCCGTGAGGGCTTTTTGGGTGGGAGCAGCCTTAGATTTATCCGAGAGAGAATCGAGATTAATCCGCACATTTTCCGCCGCGCAGAGAAGGGTCGCTTTAAGAAGATGAAGCGCGCAGTTGAGATCGGATGAAACGGAATTCTGAACTATATTTTTTAGTTCATTTGTTTCTTTGATGGCCTGCCGGGAGGTTTGCGCAGTTTTAAGCGGAACCTCGGCCGCTTTAATCAAGGCCGAGTCGATTATCTCGCGCCGTTGGGGATTGTCTTTTGGGATCGAAAAAGCCGCCATCACTTGATCGAAAGATTGCGCGTCTTCCTCGGCTAGTTTTTCAAGGAGGTTTTTTATCTTGGAAATTTCGTTTTTGCTTTTCTCGAGCGTGGCGCGTTTGGAGGGTTCTATTTTTTTTGATTTTAACGTGACAGAGGCGGCCATTAAAGCCAAGGCGCATCCCATGGCGCCGGCAATCGCCGCGGCCGAGCCTCCGCCCGGAGTCGGATCGGTGTTTTGAAGCGCGTTTGTGAGCGTTTTTGCGCTTTCTAGCCAAGGCAAGTTTCCCGCGCCGCCCTTGGGTTTAAGTCTTCTCTCAAGAATTTGGGCATCGGGTTTGAAATTTTCAAGGTTTAAAGAATCAATGGCGAAATTAACTAGCGCGTCCTGCGGAACAAGGCCGATGATCTCGGTTGTCAAGACTTTCGCGTTTTTTTCTGCGGCTAGTTTTTGAGCCTCTTTAATGACGCGCGCCATTCCGGTGGTTTTATAATCGGTCAAGACCGTTGAAATTTGGACTTGATTTCTGGCTTTTAGAAAAATTTCTTTGGCCCTGACAGCCGGAAGCCCGCCTCCCGAGGCGCGAATGCGCTTGGCGATATCTTTTCCGGCTTCAAGATCCGTCAGATCAAGATTGATGTTAAAATTGACGATCTGCTCTCTCGCTCCAACGGCTACGGCCCCGGCGGTTGGATGGATTTTGTTGGGACCAAAATCCGGAACTTTATCGGGGTCTTTGCCGATGAGTTCTTTAAGGCCCTCGAACTGCCCCTTGCGGACGTTCGCTAAGTCTTTTCGACTGGGGTTTTGTGCCGCTTCTCCGTAGAGATAAACCGGAATTTGAAGTTCTCTGCCGATTTTATCTCCCAAGCGCTTGGCCAATGCGCGGCAGTCTTCCAGCGTCGATTCTGAAACGGGAATAAAAGGAATGACGTCAATGGCGCCCATTCTAGGATGTTCGCCTTTATGATGGTTAAGATCAATAAGTTCCGCTGATTTTTTTGCCACTAAAAAACAGGCTTCTAGCGCCGCTTCGGCGGGAGCGATAAATGAGAGAACCGAACGATTGTGATCGGCGTCGTTTTCAATATCGAGAATCGTCACGCCCTCGACCGCCGCCGCGGCTGAGACGATGGACTCTATTTTTTTTTGGTCTTTTCCTTCCGAAAAATTCGGCACGCATTCAATAAGTTTCATAGTCCTATTATATAGATTAATCGCGGAATCTTAAAATTGTCTTTTCCTTTTAGAGGTCGCGAAGATGGATGGACCTAGCGGCAGAAATTTGTATAATAAGCTCATGCTAACTAAAGAAACTAAAACAGAAGTCATTAAGAAGTTCTCGGGAGAACATATGAATCCCGGAAGCGCGTTGACTCAGTCCGCGCTGATTACCGAAAGGATTAAGCAGATATCTGCTCACCTTAAGACGCACAAAAAAGACTACGCGGGACAACGCGGTCTTTTGATGCTCGTTGGCCAAAGGCGGAGGCTCATGAA
>JAJZJF010000080.1 GCA_021810245.1 bacterium | reverse complement strand
GGAGATATCCAATTTCAGCTTCCGATTGAACGATTCTCTCGCCGTCTAATTCCAAAAGCAGGCGAACCACCCCATGCATGGCCGGGTGCTGCGGCCCCATGTTTAAAAGGAAATTTTTTTGTTCTGTTGCTTTCACTTAACTTCTCCTAAGAAGGGATCACAGGTGAAAATGACACGCTCCATGGCTCTCACAGCTTCCTCGGCTTCGGCATAAGACGCGAAAGCTCCAGGATAGCGCGAATCCACGGAATATTGATTAAGCGCGCCTAAATCATCGCGGTTTAGTTTGTCCTTGAGCTCGTTCATCAATTTAACCAATTCAAGCAGGTCATGGATTTTGGAAAAAATAATTCCCCGGGAAACAAGGACAGCCTTAATATATTTCTCAGCACATTGCTGGGCATGGAAACAGGCGATGTCCGCCTGTCCTGGACTAGACCTAGCCTCCTCCAAACATCGCTGGGCCACGTGGCGATCGGCCTCGGCCTTGGATATCCATTCTCGCGCGTATTCATGACTCATAGAGGACCTTGCCGCGGGCAAGCACTTCTCTAAAAAAATAATCACCGATTCTCAGCCTCTCGCTCAACTCTTGAGAACTCCGAATTAAGAGATCCAACGGCCACTCATGGTCACCTATGGCCCTATCGACAAGGGTGTAACGTTGCGTTTTGTCCGCAGGCGAGTCGAGAACGACAAACAGGTCTAAATCACTATCGGGACCTGGGTTTCCATATGCATAAGATCCAAAAAGAATCACTTTTTTGGGATGGGTCTTTTCTACGATGCGCCCCACCGCTTCTTGTATCCAGGCCTGAGGATCAGGACGTAAGTTATTCATGGCTTCTCTTTACACAGAATGCGAAGGCAAACATTTTAAACTCATTCATATTTTACCGTCGGCCGGATAATATTGAAGCTAGGACTATTCTCTCTTTCGCCGGAAGGCGGACCAATCAAGGGCTGCCTTTTGGTAATGGGATAATCCTTCCGCAAAGGATGCCCTTTAAATTCCTCATACATCAATAAGCGCTTGATATCGGGGCGATCCGTAAATCGAATCCCAAACATATCCCAGACTTCTCTCTCAAGCCAGTCGGCAATCGGCCATAAACTCATCACCGAGCGAAGAACCGGCGGATTTTCCGGAACTCCGCAATGAACATAAACCCGTCCAAGATCGTCTCCGGTTTTAGGGTCCAATTTCATCAAGCGATAGACCACCTCAAATCTTTCTTGGACAGGAGGCGCCGGACGAGCCTCGTCTAAGCTGTCGGTCCCAGGGAGATGCGGAGTGCCGTATTCTTCTCCTTCAGCGGCGGCAATCGGGCGCGGGATAATTTTTTGTTGAAGCGGATGGGCTCGTTTCCAAGCGTCGGTCTTGTCTCCACAAGAGCTGTAGGCTGAATAATCGACAGCCGTAAAATCAACAAGCATATTGTAGCCTTCATTTTTTAGCTTCTTGAGGGTCTCAAAAACATCCGCCGCCAAAACCCGTATTTCTTTAATTTCGCTCATTTGATTCTCTCGCCAGCTTGCTTTTCAATTTTATTTTGGAGGAGCATCAGACCTTCTAATACAATTTCCGGACGCGGCGGACAACCGGGAATATAAACGTCGACTGGAATAATCGTGTCGATTCCTTGGACAGTGGAATAATTGTTGTAAAAGCCGCCGGTGCAGGTGCAAACGCCAAAGGCGACCACCCATTTGGGAGCGGCCATCTGATCGTAAATGCGGCGCAAAACCGGGGCTATCTTGTGAGAAATAGTTCCCACGACCATCAAGCAATCGGCCTGACGCGGAGAAAACCTGGGGAAGGCGGCGCCGAAACGGTCTAAATCATAATGGGAAGCCGCCGTCGACATAAATTCCATCCCGCAACAAGCGGTGACGAAAGGATATTGGAAAATAGAATATTTGCGCGCCCAACCAAGAGCGGCATCCAACTGAGTGGTGACCACCCCATCTAAGACTTCATCTACCGGCATTCTAAAACCCCCTTCGCCCAAAAATAGGCGACCATTAAAGCGGTGATCAAAACAAACAGAGTCACCGACAGAACGCTCAGCAAGGTCAAATGTGGACGGCTGAGAGCCCATGGAAACAGTAACGCTAAATCAACGTCAAAAACGACGAAGAGAACCGCAAACTTCCAATATAAAACGGAAATCTTTTCTTCGGCGTGCTCGATAGGGCGCACACCCGTTTCATAGGGGATATTGCCGTCTCCCTCATGTTTGGGCGTGGGGCCTAACAGCCGCCCGGCATATGTCATAATCGTCGCAATAGTCCCAACGACTAGAACATCTAATATCAGAGCCGTCATCCTAATACCCTCTGGAAGGCTGATAAAATCCAAGGCAGAAATCCCGCAATCGCCGAATAAGCGGCACTCGCCGAAACAATCAAATTGACCGTTGGCATTTTCTCGAGCTTAAGATTGGGGCTGCCTTCTTCAAAATACATCTCTCGCACGATGCGGAGATAATAAGCCAAGGCCGCTAGAGTCGCCAAGGAGGCCACGATTAAAGGAACATAGAGCCCCGCTTTAAAAGCCTGCCAGAAAATGAGGAACTTCGCCAAAAACCCAACGGTGGGAGGAATCCCGGCCAAAGATAAGGCGAGAGCGGCAAAGCAAAAAGCCAAAACGGGCCGTTTTTTCCCCAGCCCCCTTAAATCGCTCCATTGCGAGACTCCCGTCAATTCCAGAAAAAAGAAAGCGCCGTTACTCATGAAAATATATGAGAAAAGATAGAAGAATATCGGCAGCGCCCCTTTTTCAGTCGCCCCGAGAAGAGCCCACGCCCCCACGCCCAAAACCAAAACCCCGGCATGGCCCAGCGAGGAATAGGCTAAAAGGCGTTGAAGCCTTTGTTGATTTAAAGCCGCCAGAGCCGCAAAAACCATCGTCAAGGCGCCAATCGCCGGAAGAAGCGAAACGAAACTCGCTTGAGAATACTCGACTAAGCGCATCAAAAGGAAAACGCCCGCGGCCTTGACTGAAGTTGAGAGAAATCCCGAGAGCATGGGCTCTGAGGCTTCATAGACATCGGGAAGCCAAAAATGCCACGGCACCGCTCCGATTTTAAATAGAGCGGCGAGAGCCATTAAAGAGAACGCCGTTTGGTCTAAAAAAGAGCCGTTTCCGGCAAAGGCGAACCCTCCTGTCGCCGAGTAATGGCAGGCCAGCCCCAATAGGAAAAAAGCGGCGCTGACTGAGCCCGCGAAAAAATATTTAATCGCCGCTTCCCAAGAAGGACGGCCTTGCGCGGGAGTTAAGGCGACCAACAAATAAACGGGGAGGCTCAACAGTTCAAGCGATATAAAAAGCATCAGAAGATTGGCTGAAAAAGCAAGAAAGGTCATCCCTAAAAGGCTTCCCAAAAGTAAAAGGACCGAGACCTCGTCTGTCCATGTTCCGGCAAGCAGAAAAGGAAGAGCCCCGGCATAAAAAACTCCGCACCAAGCCTTCATCATGGCATCGGCACAAAGCAAAGAAGAGATAACTCCGCTCGCCGGCTGAGCGAACACAAACGCGGCGGCGGCCGCCAAACTTAAAAGTCCCAGAGTTCGAATCAGCCCCGCGCTGATTTTTTTAGAAATCCCGACAAAGGCCACTCCCAGAACTCCGCAAAACAAAGAGATGCCGGAACCCATCGGAATAAGTCTTAAAAATAAAGCGGCGGAGTTCATAGTTTCCTTCCGTGCGGAATCCGGCTCCAACCACTTCCTCGCTTAAGCTCGGTCATAAAATGAGTTTTCCTATGGCGGGGCCGACAATATTGAGAAGCGGACCCGGGTGCAAGCCAATGACAATCATCGGAATAATCAACAGCCAAAGAAGAGCCTGCTCTCTAAAATCCAAATCAAACACTCGCGGGCTGACAGATGCGGAATTTCTCTCTCCTAAGAAAACGGCCTGAAAAGCGGGCAAAAGATAGAACGCCGCGATCGTCACCCCAAAAACGCCCACCACGGCAATCGGCAAGGAAACCTTTGCCATCCCAGACAAAGACATAAATTCTCCCACAAATCCATTGAGCCCCGGAAGCCCGATAGAGGCAAAAACGGTGACTCCGAAAAAGAAGGTAAGTATCGGCGCTTGGGACACTAGATCTCCAAAATCAGCCAGGCCTCTTTTATGAGTGCGCTCATAGAGAAACCCAACCATTAAAAACAAAGCTCCGGTGGTAAGCCCGTGATTAATTAATTGCAAGCTGCCTCCGGCCAGCCCTTGAGCGGTCCGGGAAGCGATTCCCAAAACGCAGAAGCCTAAATGCGCAATCGAGGAATAAGCGATCAAGCGTTTTAAATCCATCTGCGCCATCGCAGACAAGGCGCCGTAAATGACGTTAATCGCCGCAAGCCCGCCCAACCAAGGCAAGGATTTCATGCCCCATTCGGGAAAAGCGGGCAAAAGAACTCGCAAAAATCCATAGACCCCGACTTTAAGAAGCACCCCCGCCAAAATAATCGAACCCGCCGCCGGAGCCTCGGTGTGCGCGTCGGGAAGCCAGGTATGAATCGGAACCAGGGGAATTTTGACGCCAAAGCCGACCACGAAAGCCGCGAAAGCGAGAATCGCATAGAGGCCATGATTGGGCGCGCGCAAAATATCCATGTCCCAACTCCAGACTCCGGTCGACTGATGATGAAAAACCACCAAGGCTAAAATTCCTAAAAGAAGAAACAAGCTTCCGAAAAAAGTAAACAGAAAGAATTTAATGGCCGCGTGTTTGCGATTTTCCGAGCCCCAAAGCCCGATAATAAAAAACATCGGAATCAGCATCGCCTCCCAGAAAATATAAAAGAAGAAAAAATCCTGCGCGAGAAAAACCCCCATCACGGCGCCTTCAAGAAAAAGAAAAGAGGCCCAGAAGCCAGCGGACAAATCTTGTTTCCAGGAGGATAAAAGAGCGATGACGGTTAAAAAAGCGTTTAAAAGACATAACGCCCAGGAGAGTCCGTCCATGGAAAAAGAATAACTGATTCCATAGGTAAGAATTTTTCCAGGCTCGGAAAGAGAAGCCAAGTGCCCGCCCCAAAAGCCCGCCCCTGCCTGTAAGACAATATAGAGCTCCATCGCCGCGCAGATAATGGAAACCCAGCGCGCGCGCAAATTAAACGCGGGAGACAATAAGGTAAACAAAGCCCCGATAACCGGAAAGGCCCAAAATAGCGTTAAAATCATCTAAGCAACCTCAGAAGCATCACTCCTCCGCCCAATAAAATCCACCACAGGGAATCATTCAAACGCCCGGAAGCCAGCGAAGAAACGCTCTTCGCCGCATCTTCCGCCCACAGGGAAGTCCTCTCAATCCACCCATCCCAGGTTTTCTTGTCCCAGAAAATGCCAAGTAAATAGCTCAATTCTTCGACGAGCAAGGTCAGCGCCGCAACCATGGGCTTGACGCCAAAATCGGCATCGGCCATTGTCTCGATCCACGGCATATTTCTACGCCAATCCCAGTCAAAGGACGGCCATTTCATCGTCCACAAATAAGCCGCCAATATTCCAAGACCCGCCATCGCAGTTGAGCGGATAAAAGAAGACCAGTCAAATCCGGGAATCTTTACCATTGGAGCAACTCCCAACCAGCCGGAACTGGCTAAGCGGTAGAACTGGGTTCCAAACCAACCAATCCCAATAGCCCCTAAAACGATGAAGAAAAGCGGAACATTCATCGCCGGCCCCGCCTCATGCGGATGTTCCGGAGGATGTTGCTCCTTGCGCGGCCCTAAAAACGCCAAAAAAAGCATTCGGAAAATATAAAATGCGCTTAAAAAAGCGATCGCAAAACCCGCCGCGGAGGCCCAGCCCCCGCGGTCAAACGCCGCGCCTAAAATCGCGTCCTTGCTATAAAAGCCGGCAAAGGGCCATATTCCGCTTAAAGAAAATGCGGCGGCGGTAAAAAAAACGGCCGTCACCGGAATTTTCTTTAAGAGTCCTCCGGTTTCATCGACCGAAGCGGTAGATTTATGAAGAGCGTGCGCGATATTTCCGGCGCAGAGAAACAATGCCGCCTTAAAAAATCCATGTGTCACTAAATGGAAAAGAGCCGAAGAAACTTCTCCGAGCCCAAGGCCGAAGGCCATGATGCCCAAATGACTGACGGTGGAATAGGCGAGGATGCGCTTTAAGTCTTTTCTCGTGGCTGCGATAATGCCGGAGAAAATCGCGGTAAAAGCCCCGACCGCCGCAATGGTCGTCGGCAAATGCGGGGCCAAGGAAATCAAGGGCCATGAGCGCGCCATTAAAAAAATTCCCGCCGTCACCATGGTCGCCGCGTGCATCAAAGCGGAAACAGGGGTTGGGCCCTCCATCGCGTCCGGAAGCCAAAAATAAAGCGGAAACTGCGCCGATTTCGCGGTCGCCGCCAAGAAAAGAAGCCATCCCACCCAGGAAACGGCAAGAGAACCTTTCCCTAACAAGGGAAACAATTCAGAGAAGCGCGCGTGAGCGGCGGGGAATACGTTCATTAAAATCAAAAGCGCCAGGAAAAAGCCTATGTCGCCCACGCGGTTGGTGAAAAAGGCCTGCAAAGAGGCCCGGCGCGCCGAAGCCTTTTGATACCAAAAGCCAATCAAGAGATAAGAAGAGAGTCCAACCATTTCCCAGAAAAGATACATCTGGACATAGTTGTTGGAGACGACAAGCCCAATCATCGACAAATAAAAAAGATGGAAGGCCAGGAAAAAACGCCCAAAAGCCGGGTCGCCTTCCATATAACCTGAAGCATAAACATGAATTAAACCGCCGACCAGGGCGACCAAGGACAAAACGATGGCGGATAAACCATCCAGGCGAACTCCAAATGAAATTGACCAAGCGCCCACAGGCATCCATTTAAAAGGAGAGACGTCAAGGATATGTCCGGAATAAACCTGGGCCGCAATTGAGGCCGCCGAAACCCCCACAACCGCGCAGGACAAAATCATCGGCCAATGCATCCATTCCTGCTTTCTCTTTAAAAGGAAGAAATATCCAAACAAGAGAGCCGCGACCGGAGCGGCAAAGAGACAAACGACGGAAAATGGAATTGACATATCAGCCTTTAAGGTTCGCCAATGCGTCCGTATCCGGAAGCGTTTTATTTTTCTTCAAATGCAAAATTAAAGAAAGCCCGACCACGGCCTCGGCCGCCGCCACGCACAGGATAATCAATGCCGCGGCCAAAGCGTTTGAATCTTGGAAGAAAGAAGCTTGCGCCACCAAGGGAATCAAGGCCGCGGAAATCATGATCTCAAGGCCAAAAAGCATCACCAAAAGCTGTTTTCTCAAGACCACCGCGCAAAGGCCCGAGACAAAAAGAAACGATGAAATCAGCCACAGGGAAGGATTCATGACTCTTTTCTTTTCCCCACCAAGGCCAATCCCGCCAAAAACATTAATAGGGTCGCGGCTTCCGTTGCCGGCGCATAACTCCCGAATAAAACGGATCCAACGGGCTGATTGTTTGCCGCCATTGCTACCGTTGGGGCAAGAGGAGTCCGGTGAAAAATGAGAGCCAACTCCGCCAAAAGTCCGAGAATAAGAAGGACCGCCAACGGACGCGGGATAAAAAAATCGCCCCAGCGAGACTCCGCGAGTTTTGGAAAGGCCATGATAACGACAACAACCAGAACCATCACCGCCCCGGCGTAAATGACCATCTGCATCAGTCCCAGAAGAGGAGAGCCCGATAAGGAAAAAAGAAGAGCCACCTGCAACATCACCACTAGAAGACACATCGCGGCGGAATAAAGCGACTTTTGAAACGTCATCAGAATGGAGAAAAAAACCGCAACAGCTCCCGCCACCCACAGCATTTCACCACGCATATTCTTATCTTAGTTTTTTTAAAAACAAGGAAGCAAATCAAAAATGGTTTCTTCGTCTTAAATCAATGGACAATAATCAGAGAGTCGTTGTTGTCGGGAAGAGAGTTATTGTTTGAGTTCTGAACCGGATTTTTTTGAGCGGCCTGGGGTTTGGGACTACTCTCAGGAGAAGAATTCGGGCCGGAGGAATAAAACATGCTGGAACCCGAAGGCGTCTGCCCCCACTTAAAGGTCAGGGAAATTCGATTGGCCTGGCCTAAGGCGCCGTAGGGAACAAGAGCATAATCAAAACTCAAATCGCGCCGGGCGATTCCAAATCCAAAAGAAAAACCGGTAAAGCCGCCAATGCTGTTGAGCGTATATGAACTATATCCGGCCCGTCCCGCAAAATCCCATTGGGAATCTCTCCAAATATCATATTCAGTCCCGATATTGAAATAGGGACTTCCCCCTTCCGGAAAGCCGATATCCAAGGCCCCCAGCCAATTGGGCGTAATTTGATAAGAAGATCCCCAATGGAGAGCAAAAGGCAAGGGACTTGAAACCTGATCAAAGGTCATCGGCGGCCCCCAATTATCCATGGTCAACGCCCAGCGAAATTTTCCGTTCAGATAAAGCGGCGATAAAAGCCCGAGATTAAGCGCCTCGCTATTAGCTTGACTGACGATTTCAGATTCAATGAACTCTC
>JAJZJF010000079.1 GCA_021810245.1 bacterium | reverse complement strand
CCCGAGGATGAATACATCCAAGGCGCGCTGTCTTTGATGGAGGTCAATCTGGATCTCAAGCAATATGATAAAGTAATTGCCATGGGAGAAGGCGTCGTCAAGATAGATCCGACCAACGCCTTGGCTTATCTGCGCATGGGAGCGGCCTATTACGCTCTCAAGCAATATTCAAAGGCGCAAGCGGCCTTTAAGAAATCCCATCAGTATGAGACTAATCCGGAATCCTTAAAGAAAATCGAGGCGGCCTTGGACGCATTGAGAAATCTGGTCAAGTCGGAGAAGAAAAATCAAGGACGCCGGGTTAAAAAATCGACGGCCTCGCCTCAAGAGATCGAAAATCTCTATCAGGCTGGAGTGACTTTCTACGCCGAAGGCCAATTGAAAGAAGCCGAAAACGCCTTCCAAAAGCTCTTAGATATCGCGCCAAACTACGTGCCGGCGCAAAGAGCGCTCCAAAGAGTGCGGGCCGAAGAGTCTCAGGCCGGAGGGCTCTAATGAAAATTGGAGGCAAGTTCATTTTGACGACCACTCTCCTCTTGACGGGGACGATGACTATTCTCAGCTACGGAATTCTCGCCTCGGTGAGCGCCATCCAGAAACAAGACCTGGAAAAACAGGCGCGCGTCGTTGAAAACTCAGCCCAGAGAGTGGCCCTGGACGCGCTTCTTCAAAAAGACGAGCTCCAGTTAGTCAGCTACATCAACTTCCTCAAGGCTCAGTATCCGGCTCTTTGCTATGCGAAAATAGCCTGGAACTATCCACCCATGAGCCAAAAAATAGAGCTGGGAAAATTGTCCAAATCTTCCGACATCGAGGAAAGGCGATTCGACATTCAATCTCCGGCAAACCCCAATCATAACGTCATCATGCAATTCTATGTAGACCGCTCGGTTCTGAAAAAAGCCATGGCGAAATCAAAAGAAAAGCTAGCGCAGGTGATATTGAGGATTTGGGGCTTTTCTATTATCCTAGGCGCTCTATTAGCCTGGATATCGGCTTGGGTTCTCACTTTTCCGCTTAAGTCCCTCGCCCAAGTGGCTTCCCAGGTTGGAAGCGGGCATTTGGGAGTACAACTTGAGTGGAATTCAAGAGATGAAATTGGAGCCCTCGTTTACTCTTTTAACCAAATGTCCGAAAAGCTTAAAGAGCTTGACACAATGAAGAAAAACTTCGTCTCATCGGTGACGCACGAATTAAGATCCCCTCTTGGGGCCATGATCAGCCTTGCCGCTCTCGTTAAAGATAAACTGAGCGCGGAAGAGACTCCCGCATCCAAACAATCCTTGGACTATCTTGAGCGCATAGAAAAAAACGCGAAAAGGCTCGAGCAATTTATCAATCAACTCCTAGACGCGGCGAAAATTGAACAGGGGAAATTTACCTGTTCTCCGCGGCCTGCCGATATTTCTCCAATCGTCGCCGATATCGTTAATCTTTTTGGCCCCAAAGCCAAGGAGAATAAAATCCAACTCTCCAATGAAATTCCGGAGAACTCCTTTGCGATGGCCGATCCAGACAGAATTCGGCAGGTTTTTTCAAATCTGATTTCGAACGCGCTTAAATTTACCCCGTCCAACGGCGAAATCAAGATTAAAGCGGAAAAATTTAGAGAAGGAGACGAGCGTTTCTTTGAATTTTCCGTTCAAGACAATGGGAAAGGAATGAGCGAAGAAGACTTAAAAAAACTCTTCCAGGCCTTTTCGCAAGGAAATAACGGCAACGCTCAAGGCCTCTCCGGCTCAGAACGCGGCACGGGACTGGGTCTTTATATCGTAAAATCAATTGTCGAGGCTCATGGAGGAAAAATAAGCGTGCGCTCAAGCCCTGGACAAGGGAGCGTGTTTACTTTTACGCTGAAAGAAGCCAAAAGCGCGATTTGAGCGCAAAATAAGGTAATCGTCTGGTATGGAGCGGCATAAGGAGGAAACACAGATGTCTCATAAAGCCTTGGTCATTGATGATGAGGAAGATTTTCGTTTAATCGCCGAAGATATACTCAAGTCTTCAGGCTTTGAGGTCTTTAGCTCCAAAGACGGAGCGGAAGGGCTTGTTTCGGCAAAGAAATTTAAGCCTGACATTATCCTGCTGGATTGGAAAATGCCGAAAATGGACGGGGAAACGTTCTGCCGAAAGCTGAGGGAAGATTCCTCCCTTAAAAAAACTCCCATTATCATGCTCACCGTTAATTCCAAGACCGAAGCCGAACTTGAAGCTCTTCATTTTGGAGTCGATGATTTTATCGCCAAGCCTTATAAAAAAGAAGAATTTCTAGCGCGCGTTCGCGCCGTTTTGCGGCAGAGCCGCTCCGTTTAAATGATGCGGCAAGTCTCCCAGATTAAAGCTAAAAATTTTAGAAGGATGGCGAGTTAAAACCCAAATCCTTTGATCTTGAACGGAGAGACCCGCAAGAGCCCCCACGGACTTCATTTTGGGCTTAAGATCGTAGGAGCCAATTAAATCGGCCTTGGAAACGGAAATTTTAAAGCGCATGATTTCCCGAGTCTTGGCGTCTAAAATCCATAAAATGCCATTGGAAGCGTAAAGCCCCGCCGGAGAGATGCCGGGAATATTAAAACGGTCGATGGGGGTTAAAAGGGTTCCCGTTAAGGCCTTAACGATCAAATATTGGAAAATTTCTCCGCTGGCGAAATCCGCTCCCCATAAATAATTTCCATCGGAATAGATAGGCCCGATTTTAGCTCCAAAAGTCTGATAAACCCTTTGAAGCTCGTATTCGTTTCCATTAACCAAAAAATAACGCCGGACATCTTCTTTGTCGGCCTCGGAACACCAGAACTCTTTTTGAAAAGCGGCAAACCCGGAGGCATTATCGCAGACAAATTGGTCTTTTTTCAAAACTTTTCCCGAAGAGGCTTTAAACGCGTAAATCAGTTTTTCCGCGGAATCCAAAGAGAGTAGCTGGTCTTGAAGAGAGACTAGCCCCACTGGGCTATTAAAAGGAAGAGAATATTCCCATGAGGAGTCATAAAACTTTAAGATTCCTAAAACAAGCCCACCTAAGATCAATGTTCCCAACCCAAGTAGCGCGTAAAAAGAGAAGGGCTTTTCAGAAACAGAGGCAATCTTAACGCGAGAAAAAACCGTTTTTTTAAGCGAAGAAAGCGGGGCTGGCTTTATATCCGAGAAATAATCTTTGGGTTTAGAAGGCGGCGCGAGGGCAGGCAAGGCCTGAGATTGTTCCGCAATTGCGGCGCTATCAACGTGAGGTAACTGCTCAGGTTCGTCATTGCGGTTGTTGCCGGAATCCACCGGCAGACTTTCTAAGGGTCTGGACTCCGTCTTACCTCTTGCCGGAGTGACTCGAGTAGTTGCGATGCGAGAAATCTCGTCTTTACTTACAGACTTAATCGGCTGGTCAGGAAAATCAGGGAAAAAATCAATCTTTGAACTGGGCGCCGCGGTTACAATTGAGTCTATTTTTTCATCAGAAGGCGCCGTTTCTTCTGGTTTGATCTCCGCCCTTTTAGGCGCGATTTTTTCTTCTTTTTCAATCGGCGGCTTTTTCTCTATTTTCGGTTTCGCCTCCGCTTCCGGCTCAGTTTTTATTTCTACAAAAAAATCTTTCTTGGGAGTCGCTTGTTGCGGAGCGGGTTCAGAGAGTAATTTCTTAATAATCCCATCTCCCACCGGCAATTCATCTGGAATCTGTTGGGAAGGCAAACTCGCGCTCATCAAAGCCTCATTGATTAAGCTCGGAGGCTCTTCTATCAGCAGCGTTGTCTGGGCTTGAGGGGAAACTGGGTCTTTGTTTTCGGGAAAGTCCTCGAAATAGTCGCGCGGAGGCTTATCTTTATTGAGGATGGAGAAACTTAAATCAACGGAATCTAGACGAGAATAATATTCTCTTTTTATCTCTTCAATCCTGGCCAAATAAAATTCTTCGGCGGATTTTTTTTCCATTGGCTCATACTCCAATTTCCCCTGGCTTATCTAACAAGCTATCTTGAAGGTAGCTGCGCCTTGAGTTTTGCCTGATATTGTCGAACCAGTTCCGCGATTTCCGTTTTCATGCCTTCTTTGATGCGCTGCAACTCATCTTGCTTCATCTTATATTCGCTTAAGAGGTCTTGGCTTTGTTTCTTGAGATCCTCTTCTCTCTTGTTGAATATCTCGCGTTGTTGCAGAGTTTGAGACTCCCAAGTCATGCGTTCCTGCATCAGACGCTCCTGAAACTCTCGAAGCTCTTTTTCTCTTTGGGCAAATTTTTCCTCAAGAGCGGTTTCTTTTTTGTGGAGAGATTCAATATGCTGGCGATGGTCTTCTTCCAAAGCCTTTTTTCGGCTTTCCCAGGTTTTTTCAAGCTCTGCCTCTTTATTTTTAAGCTCCTGGTAGAAAACCTCCATTTTTCGAGCCTGCATCTCATCAGACTGAGAGGCGGCCTTTAAATACTCATCATGAAACTTGACGTTTTCAGCCTCTTTGTCCGCCAAGGACTTTAGGATATTGTCGATTTCCGCGTCGCGGCTGGAGAGGGTTTTTTCAAGAGACGCGATGCGAACCGAACCACGGCTAATCTGAGACTTTAATTCTAGAATCTGATCTGAAAAAAACTCGTTAAACTCCTTTGAGAGCATGTATTTTTGCTCCGAAAGAGTTTTCTGGGACGCGGCCAAAGCCTGGCCTAAGCGGCGAACCTCTCCTTTAAATTCCTCGATGATGGCCTCAAGCCCTACCGCAGCTGGAGAATCTTCTTCCCAGAGTTTGCGGCAAACATCGCTGAGCCGGCCCCAGACCTCGTCAAGCCTCTGGTGAGGATTCTGAAACCCCTCGGAATTCGCCAAATTCTCCATTTCCATATTTATCCCCTTTTTTTCTCTTAATGTAGCCGCGAACGGCTTCAAGCAACTCGCCCCGCAACTTTTCAACTCCCTCGGATTTTTCCTGCATCATCGATTGCCATTCTTCTATGCGATTATGCCAATTTTGATCGCGTTTGCGCATAAATTCTTCCCGATCCTTCCAAACGCGGTCCCTGCGAGCGACTTCATCTTCAAGGTCCTTAAATTTCTTAAGAAGAGACTCTTCGATTAAATCCAAATCGGTTTGCCTTTTTGACCAACTCTTCTCATAAACCTGAAATTTCTCTTCCGCCGCCTTTCTTTTAGCCGCCTCTTCCGACAAAAGGGCCTGGACTTCTTTGAGTTGGTTTTCAAGCTCGACTGTTTTTTTCTTAAGCTCTGAAACCACGCTCATCGCCTCTCCAGATTTAAGCCGCCAAAGATTAGACTCGGTTTTGATCGCCTCTTTGTCTTTCTCGAAAATTTTACGCTCTTCTTCCAGGCTTCTAAGGCGAATTTCAGCGGAGCGGGAAATGTTAAGAGATTCCTCTCTTGCGGCATCTAAAGCGCGCCTCTCATGTTCAAGACTCCGGCGCAATTCTCCTTGCGCCTGTTTTAGCTGCGCAATCTCTTTAAGAAGGCTTTCTTTCTCCTTGGCCCAAGATTCCGCGGCCTGTTCCAGCCTCCATGAGGAAACCCGCGCCGATTCCGCTTCCACTTGTCGGCTTTGCATTTCCAGAAGATTTCGCTGCTGAGTCATAAATTCGTTAAAACGAATTTGACGTTCAGCCTCCGCTTTTTCCCATTGTTCGGCTTGGTTTTTAGCTTGTTCATCCAACGATCTTTTAAGGCGTTCATATTCTGATTGACTAGCCCTAATTTTAGCGGAATACTCTTTTTCCAAGGCTAAGCGCCTCTGGTGATTTTCTTCTTCAAGCTTGGCTAACTCCAACTCGCGAGCGGCGAGAGTAGAAGCGCTCGCATTTCCAGAAAGCCTCTCGGAAATTAAATCCTGAATTCTTTGTCTTTGCCGCTGATAATAATCATCGCGCCACTTTTCTTCCTCATCGCGAACGGATAAGGCGCGCTTAAGGGCGCTTCTTTCTTCTTCCAGCTTTTCCTTAATATCTCCAAATTCCTTGATTTTCTTTTCAAAAGCGTTATTTTTTTCTTCAAAGGCTCTTAAACGCTCAAGCGCCCAACGCAAGGTCATCCGCGCCGTATCCAGATTATTAATGGATTCGACGCCACCCACCCCCATTTTCTCCCAATCTTGAGCTTGTCCCATGATATTCCAGTAGAGTTATAGCAGAAGCCCCGGTTTTTTTCAAGTCTTTATTACATAAGAGCTTATGCTATTCTATACATAATCGTCACAGATGGATATTTCTAATTTCTTACAAGAACCATGAAAACGATCGCGGTTTTACCCGCTTACAACGCGGAAAAAACTTTGGAAAAGACCGTTTCTGACATTCCCCCCGCCAGTGTAGACGAAATCATTTTGGTGGATGACTGTTCTCAAGACGGAACTGTCGCCCTTTCAAAAAAACTGGGACTAACAACCATTGTCCATGAAAAAAACAAGGGATATGGCGGCAATCAAAAAACTTGCTATCAAGAGGCTCTTAAGCGCGGGGCCGATGTCATCATCATGATTCATCCTGACTATCAATATGACGCAAGATTATCCCCAATCATGATTTCCCTGATAAAAAATGGAATCTGCGATATTGTCCTGGGAAACCGAATTAGAACGCGCTGGGAAGCGTTGTCGGGAGGAATGCCCTTGTATAAGTATCTCTCCAACCGTTTTCTCACCATTCTCGAAAACACCTGCACCGGACAAAATTTAGGAGAATGGCATTCTGGACTTAGGGCCTATTCCCGCAAAAGCCTTGAGACAATCCGCTGGGAAAACAATTCCGACGATTTCGTTTTCGACCAAGAGTTGCTCCTCCAAGCCGCGGCCTGCCATCTTAAAATCGGAGATATCCCAGTCGCCGCGAGATATTTTCCGGAAGCCTCCTCGATTAATTTCAAAAGAAGCGTCGTTTATGGGCTTTCCACGCTTAAAATTCTCGCCCAATATGTCCCTCATCGTTTGGGCCTCGCTCATTTTGACTGGCTCTCGCCGCGCTCCCAAAAACCAGAGACAGCCTTGCGATAATGCGGGATGGGAAATTCGTTTTTTTAATCGCGGCGATTTTGACTCTTTTTTTCTCAATTTACACCTTCGCTTCTTATTTTCTCTCTCCGTTTTTGCCAGGACTATTGGCTTTTTTAGAACTTCTACTCATCGTATCAGGCGCTTCCGGAGTGGGGTGTCTGATCGTCAAAGCTCTTGGTTTTTCAGATATTAGCCCTTCTCAAAAGGCCTTGATCGGCGCCACCTTAGGACTTGGGATTTTGAGTCTAAGCGCTTTTTTTCTTGCCGCCATTCATTGCCTCAACCTCATAACCCTCACCGCCTTTCTCTCTATCCTCTGGGTTGCGGGATTCGCGGAGTTAAAAGTCTTATTTTCTTCGATTAATTCCGCTAAAAAAATGCTTTTAAGCCGGCCTTTTGCATCCTCAATTTCCTTTTTATCTCTTTTGCTCGTCCTTTGGTGCTGCATAGTTCCCCCCCATCAATATGACTCGTTGGTCTATCATTTACCTTTAGCCGCCAACTATGTAAAAGCCCACGGGTTGGTAAAGACTTCCTGGCTTTTTTACAGCCACTTTCCCCAAAATGGGGAGATGTTGTTTGCCGTGTCTCTTCTCTTAAAATCAGACATTCTCGCTCAGATGTTCATGTGGTTTTCTCTTTTCTTAAGTTCCTGGTGGATTTTTGAAATCGCCCGCCTTGAAATTCCAATGGAAGCGGTGGCCCTCTCCATCGTTTTACTCCTCACTCAAAGTTCGGTCATGCTTTTATCGGCCTCTTCATATGTAGAGCCTTTGGTGATGTTGTGGACCACCGCCGCCGTTTTGTCTTTTCTCCGTTGGGAAGAGATTCGATACGCCTCCCCCGATTCAAAAGCCTGGCTGATTTTATCCGCGGTTTTTTCCGGGCTGGCCCTGGGAACGAAATATTATGCCGGGATTACGGCCGCAATATTAGGAACGGCCCTCTGGGGGCGCGTCTTTTTCCCCAAGAATTCCAGGTCTCAAGCCCTTAAAGACGCCGCATCTTTTACCCTGATTGTCACCCTCCTTTTTTCTCCTTGGATGATTAAAAATTGGCTCTGGGCGCACAATCCCTTTTTCCCATTTTTCAACCCTCTCTTCAGAGCCCCGGCAAACAGGTGGAATGAAGGAGTCGCCCAAAATTATTTTAACGCCCTCGCCGAATACCGCAGCGGACTCAATTACGCCCATTGGTTTGATTTTCCTTTGATGCTTTTGACCAACAGCCTGCGTTTTGGAAGAGGGATGGACGTTTTGGGAGGGCTTGGCTGGGAAATTTTATTTTGGTCCTTGCCCCTGGCCGTTTGGTTTTCCAGGAAAAATCAGTTTTTAAGGCGCCTCGTATCATTTTCCTTGATTTACATTACGATCTGGTTTTTGACGGGGGTAGTCTTGAGGTTTTTGATTGTCCTTTGTCCTCTTCTATGCCTGTTAGCGGGAAATGCCCTTGAAAAACTCAAGGAGAGGCTAAGCCCTCCAAGCAAGATTATTTTAACCTCCGCTGTATCTCTCATCATTTTAACGCATCTTCTCCTTTTTCTTTTCGTTAATTTTGGCGTCTTTGATGCCGGCAAAATCTTATTGGGACTCCAAAGCAGGACAGAATATCTCTCTCAAAGACTTCTTTATTATCCATGCGCAAATTACGCCTCCCAGCGCTCAAAACGAAATGATAAGATTCTCATTATGGGTGAGCAGCGCAGTTATTACGCTCCGGCGGGTTCTATCGCCAGCTCTATTTTTGCGCCCAA
>JAJZJF010000078.1 GCA_021810245.1 bacterium | reverse complement strand
ATCTGGAAAACCCGCAATACGCTTTTTCTTCCTGGGTTTTTACGCGGCTTTTGGGCGCCGCTTACTTTTTCGCTTTTGGAGCGTTGATATTTCAATGGAAGGGATTGTGGTCTAGCCAAGGAATACTTCCCTCCGGGATTTATCTTGACGCGCTCAAGTCTCACTTGGGGTTTAAGGCTTATTTTTTTTCTCCCACCCTTTGCTGGATATTCCGACAAGACGCATTTTTAGGCTTTTTAGCGTGGGGTGGCGCCCTTTTTTCATTATTAATAGTCTGCGGAATCTGGGAGGGCCCTGCTATTTTAATGTGTTGGCTGTTTTACTCTTCCCTGGTTGGAGTAGGGCAAGACTTTCTCAGTTTTCAATGGGATATCTTGCTTTTGGAAACAAGCCTTATCGCCTGCTGGATGTTTCCATGGCGGTTGTGGAGAGGCCTTGAAATTGAAGAGCCTCGGCCCATCCCGCGAATTCTCCTCATGCTTTTATTGTTTAAACTCTCTTTCGAGTCCGGCCTAGTCAAGATTTTAAGCGAAGACCTCACCTGGCGCAATTTTACCGCGCTTTTTTATCATTACCAAACCCAGCCGCTTCCAACATGGATTGGCTGGTGGGCCGCCCAATCTCCCCATTGGTTTCTCAAATTATCCACCGCCAGCGCTCTTGCCATTGAACTTGTCTCCCCCTTTCTTCTCCTTTTGCCCCGCCGGGGAAAAATGTTGGGGGCGACTCTAATGATCTTTCTTCAAATCTTAATCGCCCTCACTGGAAATTACGGCTTTTTTAATTGGCTCGCGATTGCCCTCTGCGTCCTTTGTTTTGATGATATTTTCTTTCAAGACTTTTTTCGGAAATGGAGCTTAAAATTTCGCCAAAGTCCCGCGCAATCTCCGATCTCAAGATGGAAAAGAGCGCTTCTCTTTTCTTTTTCCGGGCTTTGGGGAATTCTCTCTTTATCTCAACTGACGGCTATGATTTTTCCAAAACTGGCGCCCCGATGGGCGGAAAATCTCGACATCGCCTTAAGCCCGCTTCATATCGCCAGCTCCTACGGCCCTTTTGCGGTGATGACCACCCATCGCTATGAAATCGTCATCCAGGGAAGCGAGGATGGAATCTCTTGGGAAGACTACGATTTTAAATGGAAGCCGCAGGATCTAAGCCGCGCTCCTTCTTTCGTCGAACCTTATCAGCCGCGGCTCGACTGGCAAATGTGGTTTGCGGCTCTTGAGCCGTATCAAAGGCGCTCTTGGTTTACCGCGTTTCTCGTGCGATTACTGGAAGGCTCTCCCAGCGTATTATCTCTCTTAAAAAGCGACCCTTTTATCACGGGTCCGCCTAAATACGTGCGCGCTCTCTTTTATGAATATCATTTCACGACGCCCGCTGAACGGCGTTTGAGCGGACATTGGTGGAAACGAGAATTGAAAGGGGCCTATTGCCCTATTCTAGCCTTACAAGGAGATCAAAATGGCTCTTAGGATTCTCATTACCGGAGCCTCTTCCGGCATTGGCCGCGCGATGGCCGTTGAGTTCGCGAAAGAAAAAAATAAAATCGCCATCACCGGCAGGCGAGAAGACAAATTGCGGGAAACTGCCGAACAAATCGAAAAAGAAGGCGGAGAAGCGCTGGTCTTGGCCGGAGACACCTCCGAACCCCAAACCGTCGCCCGGCATTACGGAGAGATTTACGAGAAATGGGGCGGCCTTGATTGGGCTATTCTCAATGCCGGGATCAGTCTAAGAAACCCAGGAACAAAATTTTCCGCCGAGATCTACAAGAAAACTTTTGAAACCAATGTATTGGGCGCCGCTTATTGGCTTGAAGCAATCATTCCTGACATGGTCAAAGCCAAAAACGGCGTTATCGCGGGCATTTCAAGTCTCGCCGGCTTTGTCGGACTTCCTCAATCAGGGGCTTATTCTTCAAGCAAATCGGCTCTCTTAATTCTTCTTGAATCCCTGCGCGTTGATTTAGCTGCATCGAATGTTTCCGTCATCACGATATGCCCCGGATTCATCAAAAGCGAGATGACCGACAAAAACGATCCTAGAGATATGTTTTTTGTTTTGGACGCTCAAACCGGAGCCCGAAAAATCATCCAGGCGATTAAAAAGAAAAAACGCCTGTTTTATTTTCCTTGGCCGCTGGCCCTTCCAATGGCATGCATCCTTCCCAATCTCCCGCGCGTCGCATATGATTTTATCGCCCGACGCGCCATCAAAAGGCGTCTTAAAGATTAGAAAAAATGTTAGAATAGCCCAAGTTGGGGTCGTGGTGTAGTTGGCTAACACGCCGCCCTGTCAAGGCGGAGACCGCGGGTTCAAGTCCCGTCGACCCCGCCAGTTTCCTGAGTTTCAAGAAAACCTGATTTCAAGACAAGTCTCTTCTCTAAAAAGGTAGAATATACGCATGAGTTCCATTCAAAGCGCGAGCGTGGAAAAAGAAGAGAAAAAACTCGACCTGAGAGAAAAAGGCGCGGTCAAGGACGGACAAGCGCAATTTTTAGACCAGAGGCTGTTCATTCAAATCCAGGTTTTCACCGGATGCGAAGATTTAAAAGCCTTGCTCCCTTCCCTTGAAAAATCAAACCTCCCCGGCGTTCTCTATGAGAATCTTCACGATCCAAAAGGAATCGCCCTTTTGACCATGAGCGAAAGCCCAGAGCATTTTTTTACCCGCACGCGGCCTCTTTTGTCATCAAACCCTTGGAATCAGCTTTCCCTCAAGCCCGACTATTCTTTTTTTGGGCGCACTTATTCTCTGGGATATGAACCGAATCTCAAAGACTGGCTTCTCAAGCGTCCGCAGCGCGTCATTTTAGACGAGCAATTTCCCTGGGCCGTGTGGTATCCGCTCCGGAGAACAGGCGCTTTCTCTAGATTAAGCCATCAAGAACAAATGCAGATTCTCAAGGAACATGGTCAAATCGGCCGCCTCTTTGGAGATTCCGGTCTGGCCCAGGACATACGGCTGTCTTGCACGGGCCTTGATCAAAATGACAACGATTTCGTCATCGGTCTCATTGGAAAAGAGCTTTTCCCCCTCTCGGCGTTAGTGGAAAAAATGAGGCCGACGCAACAGACCTCTACTTACATTCAAAACATGGGGCCCTTTTTTATAGGCCGGGCAGTTTGGAAAAGCCCGAAAATGGAGGATTAACCAATGACTCAGCCAACCGCAGAAAAACGCGTATTCAAAATTAAAATGTCCAAACGCTGTTTTCGCTTCAAACCCGAAGCGTTGATGAATCACGCCCCGCAAGCTCCGGGAGTTTATGAGTTCGTAGTTTTTGACGAACAGGGAAACGGAACCGTTCTCTACGTCGGCTTGGCTCTCCCTCCCCTGACAATCCACGAAGCGCTTAGGCGACATTTGGAAAACGAAATGTCTCCTAAAGCCGAGGTCCTTTTCCAGAAAACTCCCGATGTCTACTTTGATTACGTCGCTGGTGGAGATATCGAATCTACCGATGATCTCAAAGACATCGCGTTTTCTTTCTGCGAAAAGCACAAACCCGTCCTCAATGAAAAGCCATGGGAGGCTTCCGGACGCTACGCCTCCGTTGAGACAGAAGAAATCGAACAGGGTCCTGGCGGCGGATGCCGCTCCTAAAGGAGAAAATCATGGCTTCTTATAAAAAGATTCAAGTTCCTCACGAAGGACAGAAAATTGAGTTGAAAAATGGAAAAATTTCGGTCCCAGATTTTCCCATCATTCCCTTTTTTGCCGGAGACGGAACCGGCCCCGATATCTGGCGGGCGACTCGGTATGTTTTAGATCAAGCCGTCAAGACCGCTTATTCCGGCAAGAAAAAAATTGTCTGGATGGAAATTTATGCCGGGCTCTCAGCCTTAAAGAACTACGATAAAGACACTGTTTTGCCTCAGGAGACCTTGGATGCGATCAATGAATTTCGCGTCGCGATTAAAGGCCCCTTGACCACGCCCGTGGGCGGACATAAATTCGTCTGTCTAGTTTGTTCTGCCGAGCAAAATGAAGAAAACGGACACCGTCCGGAAAAATGCGTTAAATGCGGCTCTGAATGGGTTACCCCGCGCTTTCGTTCCGTCAACGTTCAACTGAGACAAAAACTGGATCTTTATGCCTGCGTCAGGCCCGTTCGCTGGTTTAAAGGAGTTCCCTGCCCGGTCAAAGAGCCGGAGAAATTCAATATCGTCATCTTCCGCGAGAATACTGAGGATGTCTATGCGGGCATCGAATTTGAAAATGGAACTCCGGAACAAAAAAAAGTCTATGATTTTTTAACCAAGGAAATGGGGAAAAAATTCAACCCAGACAGCGGCATTGGAATTAAGCCCATCTCCAAAACCGGAAGTCAGCGACTGGTCCGCATGGCCATTCAATACGCCGTTGACCACCAAAAGCCATCAGTCACCATTGTTCACAAAGGCAATATTCAGAAATTCACCGAGGGAGCCTTCCGCGATTGGGGATATGAGGTCGCCAAGACCGAATTCCGCGATAAAATCGTTACCGAAGCGGAATTATGGGACAAGTATAACGGAAAAATTCCTGCGGGAAAAATCTTAATCAAAGACCGCATCGCCGACCAAACGTTCCAACAGCTTCTCTTAAGGCCCGATGAATACAGCGTTTTGGCGACGCCAAACCTAAACGGCGACTATATCTCAGACGCGGCGGCGGCCCAGGTTGGGGGTTTGGGAATCGCTCCTGGAGCCAACATTGGAGATCAAGCGGCTCTCTTTGAAGCGACCCACGGCACTGCGCCCAAATACGCCGACAAGGACATGGTGAACCCCGGCTCTTTGATTTTATCGGGAGTCATGATGCTTGAGCATCTCGGCTGGCAAGAAGCGGCAAATTTAATTGTCTCCGCTCTTGAGCAGACGATTCGAGATAAAACCGTCACCTATGATCTCGAGCGTCAGATGAGCGGGGCCAAGAAGCTCAAAACTTCTGAGTTCGGAGAAGCCATCACGCGCCATATGGGAAAAACGGCTTCCGTTGCGGCGTGAACGAAAAAAATCAGAGTCTCAGCGTCATTATTCCGGTCTATAACGAAGAGGAAAGCCTTCCCTCCTTCGCGGAAGAGTTGATTGCGGCGGTCTCAAAAATTCCGATGTCTTGGGAGATACTCTTTGTAGATGACGGTTCTTCCGACCGATCTCAAGAGACGATAAAAAAAATCGCCGCCACTGACAAGCGAGTCAAGGGCGTATTTTTGGGAAGAAACGCGGGACAAACCTCGGCTTTGTCTGCCGGTATTCAAAAATCTTCGGGAACCTTAATTGCCTGTCTTGATGCCGACGGACAAAACGACCCCAAGGACATCGAACGCCTCATTTCCAAACTCAATGAAGGCTATGATGTCGTCAGCGGCTGGAGAAAACACAGAAAAGACCCGTGGCTTAACCGCAGGCTTCCCTCTCAAATAGCCAACGCGCTGATCTCACGGGTTACCGGAGTCTATCTGCATGACTATGGATGCAGCCTTAAACTTTACAAGGCCCAATATTTAAAACCAATTCGGCTTTACGGAGAGATGCACCGTTTTGTTCCAGCCTTTGCCGGATTTCTGGGAGCTAGAATCACGGAACTGGAAGTCAATCACCGCCCCCGCATGAAGGGAAAGTCTAAATACGGAATTTCCCGGACGCTCAAAGTTATTTTAGATCTGGCCACCGTCAAATTCATGGATTCCTATATGGCCAAGCCAATTTATCTTTTCGGCGGCGGCGGAATCGTCATGATGCTTCTGGGAATGCTCGCGGCGGCAATCACCCTCTACAAAAAGCTTGCCTTGGGAATATTTGTCAAGGATCAGCCTCTTTTTCAAGTGGCGATTTTCTTTTCTTTGATTGGTTTTCAGCTTCTGCTTTTGGGACTTTTGGCTGAGATCTTAGTCCGCACCTATTTTGACATCAAGGATAAAAATTCTTATTTTATCCGCGAAACGGTCGGTTTTTAAGTAAAATATCCTTTCAGGAGATTATTTCAATGCCTAATCCAAAAAGAAAACATACCCGTTCCAGAAGAGACAGTCGCCGCTCTCAAAATTGGAAGCTTGAGCGTCCGTCTCTAAGCCCGTGCCCCAATCCGGACTGTAAAAAGATGCGACCGGCTCACACGGTCTGCCCTCACTGCGGGTTTTATAAAGGGCGCATCGCCGTTATGCCCAAAGTAGAAAAAACAAAACCGCAAAACGAAGGCGAAGCGGGATCTTAAGCAAAAAGGATGAAGGGCGGGGTTTGAATCTCGCCCTATTTCTTTAGCTATGTCTTTTCTTTTTTCTCCCCTCAAAATCCGAGAGATCACTTTTAAAAATCGGATTTTTGTCTCTCCGATGTGTCAATACTCAAGCGAAAATGGAAAAGCGACCGACTGGCACTTGGTTCACTTGGGCAGCCGCGCCGTCGGCGGAGCCGCGTTAGTCATCCTCGAAGCTACCGCCGTTTCCCCAAAAGGGCGAATCTCTCCCGATGACATGGGACTCTGGTCGAAAGAACAAGCTGTTGCGCTCAAAAGAATTACCTCTTTCATTAAAAGCCAAAATTCCATTCCCGGAATCCAAATCGCCCACGCGGGAAGAAAAGCCTCAACTCCAAAACCCTGGGATCAAAAATACAAGGTTTTTATTCCTGCCTCCGCTGGAGGCTGGACACCTTTGGCGCCTTCGGCCATTGCCTTCGGCGAGGGCTATCCCACGCCTCATGCGCTGAGCTTAAAAGAGATCCAAAAAATAATCCAAGAGTGGGAAAAAAGCGCATCCCTAGCTCTTCAAGCGGGATTTCAAACCCTTGAACTTCACTTCGCGCACGGGTATCTCATCCATTCTTTTTTGTCCCCCCTTTCCAATCACAGAACTGATGAATTTGGGGGGACGTTGGACAACCGGATGAAACTCGCCATTCAAATCGCAGAAAAAGTTAGAAAGGTCTGGCCTCTGAAATACCCGCTTTTTGCCCGCATCTCCGCTACCGATTGGATGGAGGGCGGATGGGACCTTCCAAGCTCGGTGGAATTAGCCAAAAAATTAAAATCTGTCGGAGTCGACTTAATTGATTGTTCGAGCGGCGGGCTTGTCCCACACGCAAAAATCCCCGTTGCCCCGGGATATCAAGTTCCTTTCGCGGAAGAAATACGAAAAAAGGCCTCTATTCTCGCCGGAGCCGTCGGCATGATTACGGAGCCTCAACAAGCCGAAGACATTCTCTCATCCCAAAAAGCCGACGCGATTTTAATGGCTCGCGAATTTTTACGCACTCCTTACTGGCCCTTTAAGGCCGCCAAGGCCTTAAACGAAAAGCTAGAAGCCCCACCCCAATATCTAAGAGCGCTTTAAACTTTTTCGATTAATTCCTCGACGTGTCCTGAAACCTTGACCTTGCGAAAAATTTCTTGAACGCGGCCGTCAGGGCCGATTAAAAATGTCGAGCGCTCAACGCCCATGTATTTGCGGCCGTACATCGACTTTTCTTTCCAGACCCCATAAGCCTCGCAAATTTTTTTATCCTCATCGGCCAACAATGGGAAAGGAAGATTATACTTTGATTTAAACCCTTGGTGAGATTTGGCCGAATCAGGGCTAACTCCCAGGACCGCGGCGCCTTTTTTTGAAAATCGGCTAAAGGAATCGCGGAAATCACAAGCTTCTTGGGTACAGCCCGAGGTGTTGTCCTTGGGGTAAAAGTAGAGAATAAGAGTTTTCCCTTTATAATCTTTAAGCGCATGCTTTTTTCCGGTCTCATCTTGCGCCTCAAAATCAGGAGCGCGGTCGCCGATATTGATTTCTTGATTAGCAGTTTTCATTTGTTATTTCCTCCGCCTTTTAAGATACCGCGCCCGGTCGTCCAAAGCGGCGAGCCAATTCCGTCCGGTTTAAGGCCAGCATCGTAGGCCTTCCGTGTGGACAATTGCGGGCTTGCCTGGCCTTGGATAAATCTAAAAGAAGAGCCTTGGCCTCTTCTTCTCCCAAAAAGTCATGGGCTTTGACCGCCGCCTTGCATGCCATGGTCGCCAAGCTCTTTTTGCGAACTTCCAAAAGACTAGTCGTTGGATCGGAAAAATCTTCCACGATTTTGTAAAGAGTCTCCTCAATGTCTTTTTCCTTTTTAATCGCCGTAGGCGTCGCCAATACCTGAACCATGCCCTTTCCGAATGGTTCAATCTCAAAGCCTAAATCAAAAAGATGGGATTTTTGATCCAGAATTCTCGATACCGACGAAGATGGGAGAGGCACGGTCACGGGTAAAATCAACCGCTCAGAGATAATTCTCCCTTTAAGCAAAAGATCTCCGTATCTCTCAAAGAGAACGCATTCGGAAGCCGCATGCTGATCTAAAATAAAAATTCCGCCCGCGGCTTCAAAGATAAGATAGCTTTGTTCAATTTGGCCCAAATAACGGTATGGTGGGGTAAACCAATCCGGATTTCGCGCTTGTGGATCTTTTGAGAGAAGGGGTTCGCTCAGCGGCAAAGAAACGGCAAAAGCCCGCGGAGTTTGAGAGGTTAAAGAATAAGGAGAGACTGGTTCTAAAACCTGACTACTTTGCGTATTTAAACGCGCTTGAGCTTCGGGAAAATAAGAATCCTTAATTAAAACCCTGGGCGTCAAAGACTGCGCCAAGGCCTGAGACACCGCACGAACAATTAAATTAAATATCTCTTTCTCATTTTTAAAGCGAATTTCTCTTTTAGCCGGATGGACATTGATGTCAAAATCCGAGGGGTCCATCTCTAGATAGGCGACCGAGACCGGATGTCGCCCTTGGAGCGTCTGCGGGCCGAAAGCCCGGTAGAGAGCTTGCTGCAAAAGCCGCGAATCAATGGGCCGGCGATTGACAAACCAATGCTGATATTTCCGGTTGTTGA
>JAJZJF010000077.1 GCA_021810245.1 bacterium | reverse complement strand
AAACAGGTGGGCTTTTCAAAAGAAGAGATTCTCGCAATTCATGATTTTCTGCTGGATGTCCAAATCCGTTCCGAGTTTGAAGTTCCATCATCGGCCCCGGCCAAGGCCCCACCCCGCCCAGCGGCCTGTGTCGCCCATTTAAAAATTTCCGACGGGGAAGTTCGTTTTGAGTTTTATGCCCCTTATTGGGCTCGCGGCCTCTATCATATCCGTTATGAGCTTATCGATCGCTGGAAAACGGGGAATTTGTCTCCTTTAGAAAAGGCGCGACTGCCCGCATTAATTAAGCGAATCGAAGCGCTGAATTTGAGACAAAGCGCTTTGTATCGGGTTTTTGAATCCTTGTCGCAAATTCAAATAGAGTATTTATCCACTCGCCGCCTTGAAAATCTGCGTCCAATCAGTCTAAGAGGCTTGGCGCGGCGTTTAGATTTATCTCCCAGCACCATTAGCCGCTCTCTTTCTCGGCGTTCGGTGAGGTTGCCGTGGGATACAGAGGTCCCTCTGATTTCTCTTCTGCCCGGAAGGCGCCGGGTTTTGCGTGAGCTGGTTGAAATTTGGCTTGGGGATTCTCCGGACATGACTGACGCTGAAATCGCCTCAAAACTAAAAATGGAGCGCGGTATTCCCGTCTCCCGGAGAACCGTCAATTCCGTGCGCCACCAAATCGAGAAGCTCAAGGCTTAGTTTAAGGTGTCATGAAAGCGTTCAACGGCGAACAAGGCGACCAAGGTTCCGATCAAGGCTATCGCCACTAGGTTTTCCCAAAACACCGTGGGGTTTCCGCCCTTGAGCATGATATTTCGCATGAGGGTCACGAAATATTTCAGCGGATCGAAATAGCTGACCCAGGCAATTGAGGGCGGCAAATTATCGACGGGAAATGTGATGCCAGATAATTGCATGGCCGGAAAAAGAAAGATAAAACTCGCCATCATCGCCTGTTGTTGATTCTTTGCGATCGTCGAAATAAAAAGCCCGATAGCCACGCTGGTCACGACAAAGACAAGGCCGGATAAGCCCAGCATCCATAGCGGACCCCGCTCTGGCACGCCAAAGACCAATATCCCCGCGGAAATCACTAGCGTAAAGACGATGAGCCCCATTGCGACAAAAGGGATGGTCTTGCCTAAAAGGATTTCCCATCCTTCAATCGGAGCGGATAGAATGGTTTCCATGGTCCCGATTTCTTTTTCGCGCGCTAAGGACATGCTGGTCAAGATAATCGTAAGAATACTGAGAATCAGCCCGGAAATAGAGGGAACCATGAAGTGCGCGGTTTTTAATTCCGGGTTGTAAAGAGTTCGAATGGAGAAGCTAAACTGAGGCGCGGGGTCTTTGTCGGCTTGCCGGATAATTGAAGACAGATAGGCATTGATGATGCGCGCTCGCACGCTGTCGGAGGCGTCGATGAGAATTTGAAGATTCGCCGTTCCGCGTTTGGCGTCTCTGCCCAGACCTTTTTCAGGGGCAACTAAAACTGCTTCCGCTTCCCCGGATTTGGCCCACTGATAAGGGTTGTTCCCGCGAACCTTGGCGGGGATAAACCATCCCGAGGCTTCCGCGCGAGTCGTTATTTCTCGCAAGAGAGGATCGGGCTTTCCAAAGACGGCAAGTCTAATGTTTCTCATTTCGGTGCGAATGGCCAGGCCAAAGACGATGAGTTGCAGGCTTGGCAAAATAAAGATAAGCACTCTCATTCGGCGATCTCTGAGCCCTTGGGCGAATTCTTTTTTTAGAAATCCAATTAAGGTGAAGTTCATGGCTCAAGATCCCGCTTAAAGCCCTTAATGGAGCCGATGATCAACAAGGCGGTCAGCAAAGACAACATCGCAATGGCGGTTTGGAGGTCTAGAAAACCAGATCCGCGTAGAAAAACTGGACGCAGTATTTGCATAAACCAGCGGACGGAAAGAATAGAGGTTAAATATCGAAAGAAAATAGGCATGTTCTGAACCGGAAAAATAAAGCCGGAGAGAAGAAAAGCGGGGAGTAGTCCGGTGGTAATCGCGATTTGCATGGCCAATTGTTGTTGGCGAGTCAAAACCGAAATTAAAAGTCCTTGAGCCAAGGTCGCGGCTAGAAAAGCCAGGGTTGAAAAAGACAATAACAGATAACTACCGTTCATCGGCACGCCGAAAATAAAGCGGGCGGCTATAAAGACAAGAAAAACTCCCCCGATTCCTAAAACGGCGTAGGGGGCCAATTTTCCTAAAATAATTTCGGAGGGCTGAACCGGGGTTGATAACAGCATTTCCATTGATCCGTTTTCCCACTCGCGGGCGACTGTCAAGGCGGTCAGCAATATCGAGATAAGGCCATTAATGACCGCGATGAGGCCCGGGACGAAAAACCAATGGCTGTTAAGCTCCGGATTAAAAAGATAGCGAACTTTTTCCTGAACTTTGGGCGGAGGGATTCCTTTTTTTTGAGGGAGCTGGGAATTAAAAGAGTCTTCAATGCCCGCGAGATACTCGCTAATAATTCCCGAGACGAGATTGTCGGCTCCGTCCAGCACGATTTGGGCGCTTTCGGCTTTTCCAGCTGCCAGATGTCGTCCGAATTTCGGGTTGATGATCAGAATCGCCTTTTCCTTTTCGGTGTCGAGTCTTTGAAGAGGATCTTGGTCTAAAGGAAGCGGATCTGTCTTAAAATATCCGGAGCTTTGAAAAATATCCACGAGATTTCGCGAGGCGATAGACAAGTCTCCGTCAAAGACTCCGATATGAATATCCTTGATGTCGTAATCGATTGCAAAACCAAAAAAGATGAGAAGCGCAATCGGAAGCCCAAGAGCGAGAGTCAAAGTGAAGGGGTCTCTCAAAAGGTGGCGAAATTCCTTTTTGGCTATCGAATACGCCCTGGAAAAATTAAAGCTGTTATTTTTATTCACGCGAACCCTCGATGAAACGGATGAAGACATCTTCTAGCGAGGGGCTTATCTGCCGGGCTTCGGAATTGATTTCCTGGGATAAGTTCGCTAAATTGGCGTTCGGTCTTAGTTGAAAATGCCAGAAAAGTCCGTGCGGCTCTAAGTTTTTAATTTCTTTTCGGCTCAATAAATTTTTCGTCCAATCTTTATTCGTGGGATCCGGGCTTTCCACTTCATAGAGGGGATCGGGAAAGGCTTGCAATTTAAGATTTTCTGGAGAATCGAGCGCGATAATTTCTCCGTTTCTCATCAGGCTGATCCTGCCGCATTGCTCGGCTTCATCCATGTAATGGGTCGTGACAAATATCGTTTTGCCTTTCGAGGCGATTTCTCGAATCAGATCCCAAAAGGCGATTCTGGCCGCTGGAGAGACGCCGGCGGTGGGTTCATCGAGAAAGAGAATATCCGGCTCATGAATCATCGAGACGGCCAGGGCCAGGCGCTGTTTAATGCCGCCGGAGAGGTCCTGAACCAACATGCTGGGAGAAGAGTCAAAGCCTATTTCTTTAAACAGGGCTTGGGCGCGATTCTTGATTTTGGAGGGATCTAATTTCCGAAGGCTGGCGGCAAAGGCGATATTTTCCTCGACACTGAGGTCGTTATAGAGAGTAAAGCGTTGGGACATGTACCCCACTTTTTTTTTGATGGGCTTAAGCCCGTCGTGAGGATTGAGCCCCGCGATTTTGATCTCTCCCGAAGTCGGCTTTAACAGGCCGCAGAGAACGCGAATCGTGGTCGTTTTTCCCGCCCCGTTGGCCCCTAGAAATCCAAAAATCTCCCCCGGCTTGACCGCAAAGGAGATATTATTGACGGCGGTAAAATCTCCAAAGCGAACGATTAAGCGATCGACTTCGACGGCATATTCATTCATGGGATTTTTGCGTGCCGGACAAATAACTCCTCAAAAGTCTTTACTTTTTCCTGGGCGAGCACTTCTCTGGGAGCGCCAGCGGCAATCGTTTTCCCGGATTCTATCAGGTGCACCTTTCCGCATCTAGCGGCTTCATCCATATAGGAGGTGGAGGTCAAAATGAGCAGATGGCTTTCCTCTACTAAACGATAAAGCAAGGCCCAAAAATCGCGTCGGCTGATGGGGTCGACTCCAGTCGTCGGCTCGTCTAAAAGGAGAATTCTGGGAGATGGAAGAAGCGCGCACATAAGGCCCAATTTTTTATACATTCCTCCGGAAAGATGCCCCGCCGGGCGCGCGGCGAATGGAGCCATGCGAGTAATCTCTAGAAGCTCTTGCCGGCGCGTCTGATAATCTTTTTCCGCAAGCCCATAAAGGTCTCGAAAGAAATCCAGATGTTCGGAAACGGAAAGATCTCCATAGAGGCTTTGACTTTGGGGCATATAGGCCATCGAGAGTCGAACTTCTTTTTGCGAATAGGTTTTGTCGGCGCTTTTAAATATCAGTTCTCCCTCATCGGGGTGAAGCAACCCCATGAGAATTCGCATTAAGGTGGTTTTCCCGGCTCCATCGGGGCCGATGAGTCCATGGATGGTAGAAGCCTTAAAAAAGAGGGAAATCTTGTTTAAGGCTTGATTGGGGCCGAGTCTCTTGCTGACATTTCGCAATTCGATAGAGAGATTATCCATCTCATAGACCTAAGCGAACCTCGATAGGCATCCCAGGCTTTAATATCCCTTGGGGGTTATCGAAGGCGACCTTGATTCCAAAAACCAAACGCGAGCGTTCTTTTTCCGTTTGAACGTTTTTAGGAGTGAACTCCGCTTCGGGCCGGATGAATTCAATATGGCCGGGAAAAGCCCGTCGGTTTAATTCTGGTAGATACCCCGTCGCTTTCTCTCCCAGGGAGAGTTTGGCCAGCATTGGCTGAGGCACGTAGACATAGGCATAAACGGAATTAAGATCAGCCAAGGTGAGAATGGTTTCTCCCACCGAGACATAATCGCCTGGATCTCGCGGGCGGTAAAGGACCGTCGCGTTCATAGGGGAACTGATATCGCACCAATTCAACCGCAGCATGGCCTGATTATATTCATTGGTCGTGTGATCTAGCGCCTCTTGGGTTGCAGAACCCTTGCGGAAAAGCCTGGTGATGCGCTTAAAATCGGTCTGCGCCAATTGCGCGTCTAATTTCACGTCTTCGCAAGAGAGTTTGGCCAGCGGCTCTCCTGTTTTGACAAGATCTCCTTCCTGGACGAAAACTTTTGAGATGTTGGACGCCACCCGGGGCGCGATGTCGATTTCCGTGGCTTCGATCGTTCCCGCGTAGAGAAAAGATTTTCGAGCGCTTAATTTCCAGATGATGAACCCAGTCAAAAATAAAGCCAAAATGACAAAGAGAGGCTTTTTATTTTTCATTTTTTTCTCCGGCAATATAGTCTAAAGTCGCGATTTGAATGGAGGTTTGGGCTTGCGTGCGCGCGGCTTGAATGGCGGCTTCAAGTTCCCTTAAATCCGCGTCTTGAACCTCGACAATCGTAATGTGCCCGGCTTTATAAGCGGAGTAGACCAGACGCGCGAGCTCGGAGGTTTCGGCGGTTGTCTCAGCGTCGATTTTAGTCTGGTCTTTTAATTGGGCGAGTTGATCGCGCGCTTTGAGATAATCGCGCTCCAAATTTTCGTAGGCTTCTTCTTTTTGTTGGCGCGCCGCTTCCGCCATTTCCTTATCCTGTTTTGATTTCTCCGCGCTTTTCCCGGCTTCAAAAAGAGGGACGCTGGCCATGACACCGACGGTGTTTTGATAGAGGTAGGTCGGATTTATGTCGACCGCGACATCGGGGTAGGTGTAATAGGAGCGAGCCGAAAGCTGAATTTTAGGCAAGGCTTGCGCCGCGTCGGCTTTGGCCGCGAGTTTTGAAGACTCTTCCTGCATCGCGAAAGCCTGTATTTCCGGATGGGCGGCGTCCGGAGAAGATCTAAAAAGCGGCAATTCTTCCGGGGTGGGCGGATCTAGCTTTACGACCGCCGTCGCGGGTTTAATTCCGCTCGGCATTTTTTTATAAGTGGAGATAGAAACTGGGCGCGTTAAATCAAAAGATTGAGGAGTTCCCATTAGGGTGAAAATTTCCCTAAGGGAAGAAGCGAGATCCGCTTGCGCTTGCCTAAACTGGCTTTGGCGCAGGAGAACATCTTGATGCGAGGTTAAAGAGTCGATTTTAGACGAAGTTCCGCCCCTATACCGGGTGTGGATGTCGCGATATTGAGCTAGAGATAAAGATAGAGAATCAGCCAGCAGTTTTGTTTGCTCTAGGGCGAGTTGCGCTTGAAAATAAGCGAGCCTGGCCGCGAGGATAACCTCTCTTTTTTGGAGATCGACTTGATCTTGCGCGGAATGCGCCAAAGCCAGTTGGCTTTTCCAATAATGATAAAGAGAGCCTTCGTCCCACAAGGTATAATCGAGCGCCGGGCCTATCGCGGTATTGACATGGGTTCCAAACGGGACTTTAATCGCGCCCAATTGAACATCAGGAATAGCGGTCGCATATCCCCAACTCCCTTCTAAAGTCAGCCTCGGCATCACAAAAGAATACTGGACATTGGCCCCATGTTGGGCCGCTTGGCCTTGCGCTCGGGCCGCCGCTACGGCATGGGAATGCCGGAGGGTATTTTTTTCAACCTCGCTTAAGGTGAGCGAAATCTTTGTCGGATACTGAGAGTGCGCTAAAGACGGAAGAGTCAGGGCGAGGACAAGCAAATAGAATAAATTATTGGGAAATCTCATAGCAAGAAATCCTATCATTTTAGACTCTTTGAGATTTCCTTAAATTCTTGGCCCAACGGGTCATTTTATCGAGAGTTGCCGCGCTCAAAGCGTCCTTGAGCTTAGGAAATATTTCCTGTTCTTCGTAATCTAAATGGCGGCTTAGTTCGTCTTTGAGAGACGAGAGAACATGACGGATAGGATAGATTTGATCCGAATCGCTGGAAGAGGCGATGGCGCCTAGAAGGTGGGTGATGGATTTAAGGGAACGGTGCCCTTCTGAAATAGATTCGCGCAGCGGCGCGCTGATTTTGGAAGAGGCATCTAAAGGCCGTGTCGATAAAATTTTTTCAAGCCGCAATAGGCGTTCAATGACCCGGCTTTCCGCTTCTTCGTGCCTTTCAAAGGCGATGAGAAAATTTTTTAAGGCTTCAATCAATAACTTTCTGTCAGTTGAGAGGCGATCATCGAGTCCCACCCCGCGCGGTTTCCCTAGGACGCTTTCGGCCGCATCAAGCAAAGCTCTTAACTCGGCGTGGTCTTTCTCTAAATGTTCGATTAAGTTCATAAGAGCCCCCTGTTGATGCTGGAGAAGGGAGTCCGAACTGGCGGGTGATTTCCAGTATCCGCTCCGGCCTTCCCCAATCGCTCCAGACCACCCCTCTCATCGGAAGGACATTGATTTGACGGGCGTTGGCTTCAAGTATGTCTTTTGAAAAATCCAGCGGCGAGATGCTCTGGTAAAAATTTTCCGCTTCTTCTTCGGGAATTTCCGAATGCAGAGAAGGAAACATTTCCTCAAAATGGCGAATTAAATCCGGTTTCACCGCTCGCGCCAATCCCCACAGAGTTTTGGCCTTAGAGACGGTAATCATGGTGTTCCAGAGAGCTCCGCGGCCCCATAGCCTAAAGGCTTCTTCCGTGGGGGGCTTTTCTCTAAACCGGGATACGGAAAGAACTGGAGAATAATTGACGGCGCTTCCCGTCTCGATCCATCCATAATCGGTTTCGGGCTTTGTCGCCAGCGCCGCCAGCAAGAGGGGATTTTGCGGGTTATCTTTTACGGAGCGAATGGCCAAACGCAGAAATTTAGAAAAAATGCGCTTGGGCGCGACGAAATGATCAGAAGGAAGGATAGCGACGATGGCTTCCGGGTCCCGTGGCAGGATATGGGCAAGGCAGTAAAGGATTCCGATTCCAGTTCCCAAATTTCGGGGTTGTTTAATAACGCGCCCAAGTTGGGCGTGGGGGGGGATGAATGAAGATTGGCTTTTGCCCACGATGGTCAGAACTTGACTTAGAGAACTGATGTCAAGCGCGCGGCGGACAGTTTTTTCAACCATTGTTTGAGAGCCACCCAAAGCGCAGAACTGTTTCGGACATTCCCGCCCGAACCAGTTTTTGATGGCCGAGCTTAACCGACTTCCTTCTCCGGCGGCAAGCACAATAGACCAAGGCGTTGTTTCCATGCTTATCACTTACGCAACACTTTTTCCTAGACCATCTCGCTGATCTGAATTGGAATTTATGTTGCAAAGAAGCTATTAGGGGTGGTAGGGGTGGACGGAAAAGTCGAAGCCGCATCTTAAAGGAGGCAGTTTTATGAAAGATTATTTAATGGACCCAAGGATTGCGGGAAAACTGGCGGAAAACGCTCAGATCAGTCAGCATTGTCCACCCAAGCGAATTTTGGTCGCTTTAGACCCCTCTCAAGCTTCCGCTATTGCTTGGGAAGAGGGCGCGATTTTCTCGAAGATTTGGAAGGCAAAACTGGAGGGGGTTTATGTCCAACCCTGGCTTTGGGCCGGCAATAGCGAGTTCGGCTATGCGGATCCTCAGCTGACGGCTAAAATGTCGGAAGAAATCATCGATCGCTTGCGGCGGAATTTAGGGATTAAAGAGAGAATTGTTTCTCTTCCCGGCGATCCAATTGAAGAAATTGTCCGTTGGGCTCATTCAAATCGTTTCGATTTAATCGTTCTTGGAACCCAGTCGCGCTTGGGTTTGGCCAGGGCCTTTCATTCCTCGGTGGCGGAGGCGGTGGTTCGAAAAAGCCGGGTTCCGGTTTTAATTGCGAAAAAGCCCGTTAAAAAGCCTGAGCGGATACTAGCCCCATATGACTTAAACAGTCGTTCTGTTTTTGGGCTTGAGTTCGCCGCGGCTTGCGCGAAATCCATGGGCGCAAGTCTGAATATTTTTCATGTCGCGGCCACTCCGAGCGTAGAATTTTCCGGAGACTTGTCCCATATCAAAAAAAGCGTCT
>JAJZJF010000076.1 GCA_021810245.1 bacterium | reverse complement strand
GAAAAGAAGGAAAGCCTTATGGGCTTTGGATTCGCCAGATGAGAGCCTTTACGCAAGAAAATAGCGCTTCGGGAGAAGAATCATTGCGGATTATGCCGGAATTGGTCTATCTGGTCAATGCCAAAACCGGCAAATTGACCTTGGTGCGCGGTTTGGATTTAGTGGGCACGCCCCTTGGGTTTTTCAATCATGTTTTGGGCGAGGGAAAAGATATGACGGCGACCAATCACCTGCTGGGGTGGATTCCAGTCTCGGTTGTATCGCCGAGTTTGCTTTTATCTCAAGTGGAACTCCAACGCTCTAAGGAAACGCCGGTCAAACCCCCGATTTTGCCGGCGCCATCTCATCGTTAAAGTTTCCATGACGCCTTTTTTTTCAATTATCCTTCCTACTTATAACCGGGCGGAGATGTTGAGAACGGCTCTGAGAAGCGTTCTCTCTCAAACCTGCCAGGATTATGAGTGTTTTGTTCTGGACGACGGTTCTACCGATGAAACCCCCGCTGTTTTCGAAGAATTTAGACAAGAAAAATCTTTTTCTTTGATTCGCTTTGATGATAATCGTCGGCAACACGTTCGGCGCAATGATGCCATTCGACGGGCCACTGGGCGCTTTATCAGTTTTTTAGACTCTGATGATATTTGGCTGCCCCGCCGTTTGGAAATTTTTAAGCGCGCTATTGAGGAGCGGCCAGGGACGGGATTTTGGTTTTCAAATGCCTATCTTTTGCGCGGGAAAAAAATCATTGGAACGGTTTTTGATCCTTCTCGCAAGCTATTAGAAGGCGCGGCGCCCGGCTGGTATGCCGTTGGAGACGAATATATTCCTTATTTGACGACCAATCTCGCTGTGCGCCGAGAAATTTTTAACCAGGTTGGCTTTTTTCGGGAAGACATGAAAATTTTGGAAGATACCGAGCTTTATGCTCGTATGCTGGCCTCGGGAGTTCTTGTTGGCGCCATTCGAGAGCCGTTGTCTATCCGCCGGCTTCATTGGGCGCAGATTACGATGGATCATTTGACCGCTTATAAAGAGTGCTTAATGGCTCTTGAAGCCGGGAAAATACCGCCTCAGGAAAGAGAAATCGAAAGGGTGAAACTAGCTAGAAAAACCGCCGGATACTTGTTAAAGAGTTTGCGCCCAACAGAAGCGAGACAATTTATCCTAACAGAATTAGGCGAAGCCGGAAGGCGTCTTTGGGTTTACCCAGCGACATTCATTCCAAAGCCATTATTATCCTGGGCTAAGAAAACAAGAGAGTTTTATCTGTTGACGCGTGGTCTCTTTTCTGGCACGGATAGGCAGTTAAAGGAAGTTTATCGCTTTCTTGAACGAGTATCAAAGAAAGATTAATGTAGTAAAATGAAAATCGCTTTATGTCGCCCAAAAAACGATCTCTCGGTTTAAGAACGCGCGAAAATAAGGCCGTTTTTATGGATCGAGACGGCGTGATTATAAAAGAAGTGAATTATCTCTCCCGCGTTGAGGACATGACGGTCATTCCGGGGGTAGCGGACGCGATCGCAAAATTAAGGGAAGCGGGTTTTAAGGCGATTATCATCAGCAATCAATCGGCGGTGGCCCGGGGTCTTCTCAGTTTGTCAGGTCTAAAGGAGATTACCCGCGTTTTGCGCGCGGACCTCTTGAAACAAAACTTAGCGGCAAAGCTTGACGCCGTTTATTATTGTCCACATCATCCCGATTTTGATAAGTCCTGTGCTTGCCGCAAACCGGAGATCGGCCTCATCCTTAAAGCGCAAAAAAAATTTAATATTGATTTGAAATCTTCTTATTTTATTGGAGACTCAAGCGTGGACATCTTCGCGGCCCGAAGAGCCGGATGCATTCCGCTATTGGTCAGAACTGGGAAAGCCGGAAAAGACGGCCTTTACCACGAGAAGCCTCAGAAAACATTTAAGAGTTTTCCTGAGGCTGTCAGCTGGGTTTTGCGGCAATGAAGGTCTTGATTGTCGCGGGAGGTTTGGGGACTCGGATGGGCGCCTTAGCCGAAGAGATTCCAAAGCCGATGATTAAAATCTTTGGCAAGCCGATACTTGAGCATTTAATTGTGTGGCTTAAAGCGTCGGGATTCAATAAAATTTCGCTTTGTCTGGGGCATAAGGCGGAGGCGGTATCCCGCTATTTTGGAAATGGGGAGACATGGGGGGTTAATCTTGAGTATTATATCGAGACAGAACCGCGCGGAACGGCTGGGTGCGTTCTAGACGCGTGCCGAGGTTTAAATGAAGATATTTTGGTCGTTTACGGAGATTTATTTGTCTCAATGGATTTAAAACCTTTCTTGGATTTTCACGCTGGAGAACCTAATGCCGCGGCAAGCTTGGTCCTTTTTGCAAGCGATCATCCGCAGGATTCTGATTTGGTTAAGCTTGAAAAAAATCAAATTAAGGGCTTCTACCGCGATTCGTCGGCCAAAGCCCCCAATCACTTAGCTTGCGCGGCCGTATGGGCGTTGAAAAAACCGGTTCTGGATATGATTCCATCGGATCGTCCTTCCGATTTTGGCCGAGATATCTTTCCTCAAGCGCTTAAAAGAGGTCTCATTCTGTCTGGATACGTGACTAATGAGACCTTGGCGGATTTGGGAACTCCCGAAAGATTTTCTGCTTTTGAAAAAGGGCGAGCGCAATGATTATTTCCCGCACGCCTTTTAGAATTAGCCTTGCCGGCGGCGGCACTGATTTGAAGGAATTTTATCGCCACGAGCCCGGCGCGGTATTATCTTTCGCCATTGACAAATATATGTACATCACCGTCAATCGTTATTTTGACGATTCGATATTTCTTAAATATTCCAAAAGCGAATTGGTCGCTTCCGCTCGTCAGATTCGGCATCCCTTGTGGAGAGAATGTTTGATTCAAAGCGGGCTTCATCGCGCAATTGAGATGACCTCGATGGCCGATATTCCCGGCGGCACCGGGCTTGGCTCTTCTTCTAGTTTTACGGTTGGAACTCTCCATGCCTTATCCGCTTTTAAAGGCGAGTTTCAAACCGCCGAGGAATTGGCCCAAGGGGCTTGTTATATCGAAATTGAGCGCATTAAAGATCCGATCGGAAAGCAAGATCAATACATCGCGGCCTATGGCGGATTTCAGTTTATCGAGTTTATGCCAGATGAGAGCGTCAAAGTCAATCCTGTTATTATCAGCGAGAAAACCCGAGAGGCTTTGTTTAGTCGGATGATTTTATTTTATACCGGAATGCGCCGCAAGGCCGGGCCTATTTTGAGAAAAGCGCGGGACGGCTTTAACGAAAAAATGGGGAGTTTGCGGCGTTTAAAAGAGTTGGCCTATTTCGCCAAGGAAAGAATTCAAAAAGGGGATGTCGATGCGATAGGCCCTATTTTGCACGAAGGCTGGGAAATCAAGAAATCTTTAACCGGAAAAGTCTCTAACGGAGTTATTGACCAGATTTATCAAAAGGCTCTTAAGGCTGGCGCGGTGGGCGGAAAGATTTTAGGAGCCGGAGGCGGGGGGTTTTTGCTGCTATTTTGCCCTCAGTCTCGGCGGCAGTCTGTGCTTAGGGCTCTAAAAGATTGGCGCCAGATTCCTTTTAAATTTGAACCAGAGGGGTCAAAAATCATCCATGTCAGCCGCTAAAAAAGAAAGAGTATCTTCAACTCGCCCGGGGGCTTTTCATTTGGTTGGTCCAGGGAGATTGTCGGTGGAGGAGTTCGCGAATTGGTATAGAAGAGAGTCATTGCGGCAGTGGGAAAACCTGGATATAAGAAGTATCGCCAAACTGGCGGAGAAGATTATTGAGGTTGAAAAACAACGGCGCGAGATTTTTGTCATGGGAAACGGCGGCTCGGCCGCGACCGCTTCTCATTGGGCGACGGATTTGTCTAAAACCGCTTATGTTTCAGGTCGAGCGATGATTCGATGCCGTTCCCTGTCGGAAAATATTGCTTATTTAACGGCGATTGGAAACGATATTTCTTTTGATGATTGTTTCAGCCGGCAGCTGGAAAATATATTAAACCCTGGCGACTTGGTCATTTTCATCTCTGGCAGCGGAAATTCAAAAAATCTCGTTAAGGCTTGCCAATTGGCCAAAGAAAAAAACGCTCAGACTGTTGGAATCTTGGGTTTTGACGGCGGGCGCCTAAAAACCATGGTTGACTTGCCCATTATCGTGGCTTCGAGACAATATGGGGTCATCGAAGACCTCCATATGGCCATAGGCCATATACTTACTTTTTACCTAAAGCAGAGATAACTCATCTATGCGAGTTTTGATTACGGGAGGGGCTGGCCTTGTGGGGAATGCCTTAACCAGGCTTTTCCTCAAAAAAGGCGCGAAGGTGCTATGCGTGGATAATTTCTCTTTGGGAACTCGCCGCCATATCCAAGAATTTGAAAATAATTCAGATTTTGATTTTATGGAATTAGATGTGAGCGTTCCTGACTGGCATAAGAAAATACGAGGCCAGAGTTTTGATTTATTGGCGCATTTGGCGGCAAATTCCGATATTTCATTGGGCAATGCTCATCCGGAAATGGATAAACGACGGACTTTTGAAACGACTTTTGAAGCGCTGATGGTTGCCAGAGATATGAAAATTCCTAAATTTATTTTTAGTTCTAGTTCTGCGGTTTACGGCCAAAATCCGCCAATGCCGACTCCGGAGTTTTCGCCCAGTCTCCATCCGGTGTCTATTTACGGAGCAGGGAAATTAGCCTCCGAAGCTTTTATTAGCGCTTTTGTCGAAAATTATGGAATCGACGCTTGGGTTTTTAGGTTTGGAAATGTTGTTGGAGAAAAATTAACCCATGGAGTGATTTATGACTTCCTTGGCCGCTTGCGGAAAAATCCAAGTCAGCTCAATGTTTTGGGAAATGGATTTCAGACTAAAACCTATATCGATGTTGAAGATTGTGTTTCAGGAATATATCTCGCTCTTGAAAAAAGCCCTGCAGGTTCGTTGCACTCCGATAGATTTCAAATTTTTAACTTAAGCACGGAGGGAGCGACTTCAGTTAGGCAAATTGCCGAGGAGTCTTGCCGAGTTTTAAATCTTAAGAATTACAAGATTAATTATGAAGATTCTCCCATCGGTTGGGTGGGGGACGTTCCTAAAACCAGTTTAGATGTCTCTAAAATTAAAAAATGCGGTTGGCGCCCTCAAATGGATTCAACTGCCGCGGTATTTAAGGCGATTAAAGATTATGCGCTGTGGTCTCAACCGGGAACATGATTCTAGGGAAAAAAATAAGCTTAATTTTGCCGACCATTAACGAGGCGGAAGGCCTAGGTTATTTGAAGGAAAAGATACCCTCTTCAATTGACGAGGTATTAATTGTTGACGGAGATAGCCGCGATAAAACGCGAGAAATCGCCGAGAGTTTTGGTTGGAAGGTTGTTATTGAGAAACGGCGCGGCTACGGTCGCGCCTATAAGACCGGCTTTGAGGAGTCTCAAGGCGAAATTATCGCGACCGCCGATGCTGACGGCACCTATCCTGTTGAAAATATCGAGGCCTTCGTCAAAGAGCTTCTGAGCAATAATCTCAGCTTCATTTCTTGTTCTCGTTTTCCTTTGACTGATTCTCAAAGCATGAATAGGCTTAATCAAATAGGCAATTCCGCGATTACCTTGGCCGCTTCAATTTTATGGCTTCATCCTTTTCTCGATATTTTGTCTGGAATGTGGATTTTTAAGAAGAGCGTTCTTGCCCAATTTGTTTTAGAAAGCGATAATTGGAACTTTTCCGAAGAAATTAAATTACGGAGTTTTAAAGCGCTGGGAGACAAGTTTAAGGAAATTCAGATTCCCTATCGCAATCGCTTGGGGGAGACCAAGCTCATGCCGTGGAAGGTGGGCTTGGAAAATATTCTCTACATGCTTAAAATGCGCCTAGAGCCTCTCGGCGACAAAAGAACTAAAGCCTAGGATAAGAAACGGCATTACGGGCAACCGGTAGCGCATTTGACTGACGCTAATTACGTGAAGAAAGAAAGTAGCTAGAACAAAAAGAAAAATCGGATAAACAGCGCGGTTGATTTTTAGCAGTTCGATGAGTCCCCAGGATCCAAGAAAAATCAAGAAGGGTTCCGTTAAAAGACTAATTAAGACAAGAGCGTTTCTCTTAAGACCGACATTAGGCTGACTGCGCGGCCCTTCCATATAAAATTTGTCTTGGCGCGGATAAAATCTCCAGAAATTGATGGTTTTTTGAGCCCATTGTTTAATGATGGTCTTGGGGTGTTCACAAATAAAATGAAAGGCGGCCTTCCAGTAGATTTTATCTTGAAGGCTGGCTGGCAGTTTTTTTATTCCCGCAAAAGACGGCATTTGGCTTAGCGAATCAATGGCGGCGGAAGTGTCTTGTTCATTGACATTAAAAAGCATGGTCCCGTAGAGGAGATTAATTCCTCCATGGCTGTCTAGGGCAAAAGAGCCGGTTTGAACGCGGTTTCTTAAGGACCAGGAAAATAAAATAGCTGTCCAGCACAGACAAGAAAGCGCCAAGCTTTTTAAGAGCCTCAAACTTTTTCGCGAGAAAAAAAATGCGAGGGGCCATATCCCAAGCATGATGACCGCGCCTTCGGGACGGGAGAGTCCCGCTAGGGCTAAAGACGCTCCGGCCGCGCAAGAACGCATAAGGTTTTTTCCTTCTTCCGCTAGATTTTTGCAAAATTGCCAAAATCCTAGTCCAATTAAAACAAGATAGGGAGTTTCAGACATCATCATGGCGCCGTAATAAATGAAAAAGGGATATATTGAAGATATCGCAAGGGCGATTTTTCCGGCCAGATTGGAATGGGTCAGTTCTTCGGTCATTTTCCAGACGATCCAGATTAACGCCATATTGGGGATAAGGAGACCTAGCCTGGCATAGAGCGAGTGATCTCCAAAGAAACGGAAAAAGAGGGAATAATAAAACGCCGGGATCGGAGCTCCGGATGAGGCCATGTTCCCGCTTCCGTAGACGTTGAACCGGGCTAAATTAACAGCCGCGCTATAAAAGCCGGATTCGTCAATCTGATAAAATCTATTACCCAGTTTGAGCGCGAAAATCAGGCGTAAAATAAATCCTAGAGAAAACCAAAGAATAGGCGGAGACAGTTCTAGACGCTTAGCGAAATTCCTCATGACCCAGCGCCTATTATATAGAATAATGCTAGTCTTAAATTTATGAGTTTAGAAAAAAAAATCCATGACAAGAAATTTTTCTTTGTCTTGGCGATTATCTTATCCTTGATCTTGCGCTTGGCTGGAATCAAATGGGGGCTTCCTAATATTTTCAATGGGGATGAACCGCATTTTCTAAATCTCGCGGTTTCTTTCGGCCGCGGCTCTTTAAGGCCCTACGCTTTTAAATATCCCACTCTTTGGCCCTATTTTTTGTTTTTATGCTATGGAATCTATTTTCTCATCTGGTCTGGTTTTGGGCTTTTACATGGGGTTTCGGCTTTTGCCGGTCTCTACGGTTGGCACCCAACGGGGTTTTATCTGATTGCCCGCTTATCCGCGGCGGCATTCTCGTTGCTGGCCGTTTGGGTTCTTTTTCAAACAGGAAAGGAAATAGAAGAGTTTTCCTGGGCCTGGGTTTTTGCCGCGTTTTCGCCGCTTCTCATTTATTCAGCGCATGAGGCAAAAGCCGACAGCCTAATGTTTTTCTTTATTTGTCTTGGCTGGCATTATGCCGTCAAATTTTTTAAAAGTGGAGAGAGAAAAGATCATTTTTGGTCGGCTGTTTTTTGGGGGCTTGCCTTTTCTAGTCAGTTTACCGCGCTTCCGGTTTTGAGTGGCTTAGTGATTCTGGATATTATTTCTCCAAAAAACACGCCTAAAGTTTGGGCTCTTGAGGCCGTTGCGGTTTTTCTTCTCGCGTTTGTTTTGGGTTCTCCCTATTCGGTTCTTGATTTTCATAATTTCTGGTTTTGGATTCATATGCATAGTCCCGCGGCGATGAATTCTCTCCGGTTCTGGACTCGCGGGGAGGTAGCTAAACATATCGCGTTTAATTTGTTAGGGTTCGAGGGATTTAATTTCATGGCGGGGTTTTTGGCGTTGCTTGGAATTTCTTATCTTTTCTATTACGATTTAAAAATGGCGTTTTTTCTTATCTCTCCGATTCTTATCTCTTTTGCGATTCTAGTCAACAATCCTGATGGCGGAGTTCCAAGATATTTAACCGCTATTTTTCCGGCTCTTGATTTCATGGCCTCCGCTGGAATTTTCTTTCTGCTAAAACAGAAAAATCGATTGGGTGAATTCTTGGTTGCGATTTTGATTGGCGCTTTTGTTTTACTTTCTGGAATTCACAAGGCTTGGGAGCGTGATGAATTTATGAGATTGCCCGACACTCGGATGCTGGCGGAAAATTGGATTTCAAAAAACATCCCACAGGGGTCGGTTGTTTTAGCCGATGAGCCAGATACAGAGCCGCGTTTGTTCATGCTTCGACAAGAACTTTTGGCTTTGGCTGAACGCGCGAAAAAAAACGGTTCTCCCAGAAGCCGTCTTTATTTAGCCATGGCTAACGCCAGTCCTGGAGGGGGATACTGGGTTTATCGAATTAAGCGCTCGGCTTGGGACTTGGATATTTTTTTTACGGGCGAGGTTAAGCTCTCGCAAGAAGATTGGCCGATGCTGGATGTTTCAAAAGGAATTAAGGCCGCAAAAAAGGCGGGAGTTCAATACGTCATCACTTCAAGCCAAGGCGTCAATCTTAAGAGAGCCATTGAATTGCGGAAATTTTTTGATCAGCTTAATTTCCAAGCTGTTTTGCTTAAAGAGTTTGATCCCGTCGCGGGAAAAATCGCCGGTCCAGTTCTTAAGATATACCAGTTATCTGACGCCCCAAATGGGGTGCCATTGCGGAATCAGCCGCACCTCTTTTAAAAGAGATTGGGCCTGCCTAAGAAACTTAAGGGCTTGAGAGGCCATGATAGGCTTAACCTCTCCGGTGGGGGTTGCTGGCTGCAAGATGAGCGGAATATCGGGGGAGCTTTCCTGCAAAATGCGAATGACTTGTCTCCATTCCGCTTCGGTGGTGCGGCTCGTCAAAATAACCTTGGCATATGATTTCTTTGGAAGCAAACGCAAAAATTCTAAATGTTCGGACCAAAACTCTCTTCCGGTGGAAGAGGGGAGTTTGATATCCATGGAGACGATATCGCAGAGGTCCCGAA
>JAJZJF010000075.1 GCA_021810245.1 bacterium | reverse complement strand
GGATTGGGCGCGAAAGTCTTTAGCGAAGAGAGGATTTAAAAATGGGGAAAAATAACGTATCTATCGGAGTGGATGTCGGTGGAACTTACACTAAAATCGCGATTTTAGGGAAAAATGAGAAAATTCTCGCGAAAAAACAAGTCCCCACGCAATCATCCTTAGGTCCCAAGGATTTTGTGTCCCGAATTTCAGCAGCCGTGATGGAGATGGAAAACCTCTTAAAGGTTCATGCCGAGGGTTTTGGTCTTGCCTTGGCCGGGGCGGTCGATCCCGCATCCGGGAAAATTTTGTTTGCCCCTAACTTAAAAGGCTGGCCGAATTTCGACTTTAAAAAGGCGTTTTCAAAGAAGATGGGCGCGCGAAAATTTATCGTTGAAAATGACGCCAACGCCGCAGTCTGGGGCTGCTATGTTCTGGATTTTAAGAAAAAAGGAGAGAATTTTTTGGGGCTGACCTTGGGAACTGGAGTTGGCGGCGGTATTGTCTGCTATGGAAAACTTTACCGAGGATCGGCGGGAAGCGCGGGAGAAATTGGGCATATGAGAGTGGCCGTGGGAGGAGAACTCTGTCATTGCGGCAGCCGAGGATGTCTTGAGGCTTACGCAGGAGGATACGGGATTATTAAAACCGCTCGCCGGATGCTTTCCGAGTCTCCGGATAAAGGGCGGATTCTCTCCTCTCTTTGCGCTGATCCCAACGCTCTTGAGCCTAGGCATCTTAGCGAAGCCGCTCAGATGGGAGATGTTTTATCTCAAGAAGTCTGGGCAGTGACTGCGCGCTATTTAGCCGCAGGGATCGCGAGTTTAGTGATGATTTTTAATCCCGATGGAATTTCCCTTTTGGGAGGGGTTTCCGCGGCTGGCCGGCATCTGATGGATCCTCTCAAAAAAGAGCTTTCTCAAGAGCCCTTTAAATTGCCATTTTCGCGTGCCAAAATTCGCATGACTGAAAACTCCGATTTTGGATGTATGGGAGCCGCTCTACTGGCCTTGCAATAAAGCCTTTAAAGCCGGGTCATCGGGCGCTGCCTTTCTGGATACCATTCCGATTCCCAGTTGGTTTGTTGCTGTTGAGCTTTGCTTGTTGGCGGCCCTCCGGCGGGCAGGCGGAGAGTGACGTTAAAAGAGACCTGTTTGACGTTTCCCGGCCGGAACAGAAATTGCGCGGTCCCTATAAAATCATGCCAGAGTCTCATAATCGTCAGTTCTTTATCGTAAAGGGCGAAGGACTGCATTTGTCCGACTCCGGCGTTGGTGACGACTTGGGATCTGGTGATAAGGAAAACGTGCCAGGTCGAAGAGGCGGGCGCCCAGCCAAAATCAGTGTTGACGGTATAGGTTTGAGGGCTCACGCCCGGAACGACCGGGGCATATCCGGCCGATATCCCAAAATGGGTTCCGCGCTCCTGACCTTTCGTGAGGTTAAGTTGGAAAGACTGTTCTCCGCCATCAAATTGATAGGTGTTGGATTGCGTGATATTGATTCCCGAGGATGTTACGTAGGTGAGATTTTCAGCGATAGGCTGAATTCTCTGATTGAGGGGAATCGGTTGATTGGTCACTTGCTGTTCATTATAGCCCGAGGTAATTCGGAACATCGAAGTGGGAGAAAAAGTATAGACGTCCTCAAGAGTCGCCATTTCGCTTTGAATTCCATGGTCTGGAGCGCTAGAGTCAAGACCGAAGCCGTTCATTTTGCTGCGCCCGGTCATGCTCTGAATGACGTCGACGTCTCCGACGATGGTGGGAAGACGAAGATCCCCGGAGGCGGAATAATTGTTGACGAACACGTTGCTTGAAACGGCGGTCGGGTCGGTTGCGTAAGGACTTAATGGATTGGTTTTACTGTAATAGACGCTTGAGTATTGAAGCGTGGGGGTGAAATTAACTCCGCAGCCCATGCGGTAGACATTGGACCCTTGCCAGTTAATTCCGGCTGAATGCTGCAGAAAAGGCTGCCCTTGCTGCGTTGTATTGTCTTCAAACGCGCTAAAGGTATTGATCAGAGGGTCGTGTTTGAATCTCAATGGCACGGTTTGAAAATCAAAGCGGGGCGCGCTCTCGGAATAAGTTTGGAAACCTCCTCCGTTGACCCCGTTGGGGTTGTACGCGTTGTCTACCCGTGAATAACTGACCCGCGCGAAATATTTAGCTTGACGGTAGACCAAGGCCGAGCTATTAATGAGTTGGTTGGCGACGGGATAGAGGTTAGAGCGGGCATAGTCATTGTTAAAGTTCTGATCGGATTGGGCTTGAATGCGGGCTTGGAAAGACAAGGAACTGGTCAATTGATCGTATTCGTCTCCATAGACGCCCCATCTCTGGAGTCCGCTTGAGATCAGATTGCCGCCGACGGTTTTGGGCGGGTTTTCGTGAATCGTATAAAAATAGAGGGAACCCCGTTGATTTTTGCTCTCGTGATGGTCTATTTCCCCTCCCATGCCGACGCCTTCATTTGAATAATAATCCAAGAATTCCTTGGTCTGGAGGGTTTTACTCCAATTTTCTACGGCCATATTCTTTAAAAAATATCCATTGCGGTAGTCATAGCCAGGGTCGGATGTAATGTGGAAGGTTCCATTTTGTTTGTTTTTGGGGACCAGCGATTTATAAAAAAATGGCATGTAAAATAGCGGCGTTTTACCCAGACAAAAGGTGGTGTTGTATCCCAGAAGATATTTATTGGGAACGACGAGAAGATGAGTTGAGTGAAAATGATAATCCGGATTGGGATAGACATTGCAGCTGGTAAAATCCGCGTCTTGATAAACGGCTTTTTTCCCAGTCTCAAGGGTCGCGGTCGCCCCGTGGACTCGCCAATAGCCATATCCAGCTGAGGCGTGAATCAGGGTTCCGGTTTCGGTAGCGAAATCGTATTTCCCGGGATTTCCGCTGATCGCCGATCCGGAATCCTTGATGATGAGAAATCCTTTTGAGGTTCCGATATTAGTCTTCTGATTAATCCACAGTTGGTCGGCTTTGATGGTTCGCGTGGATTGGTGGATGACGATATTGCCCTTCATATGGATTATGGGGCTTGAATAGTCCACCTCATCGGCTTCAAAAATCGTCAAGGTTTCATCGGTGGATATTTTCGGGGGAGAGGGGAGCGTATATCCCGTATCTGGTTGCGCCAAGATGGAGTCGGGCCGGATTGTGGAAGAAGATGTCTTTAAAGCGGTTTTTAGGCTTGAACTTGAAATAGCCACGGGCAAGGTCGTCGAGGAGGTGGATACCGCCGCGAATATTTTTGGAGTTCCTAAAAGAAGAACAGAAAAGATCAGGGAAATCACAGGAGAGGGGCTAATAAGGATGCCATCAACCAAGAAAGGCCGCTCCTTTCCGGCCTGTTTTCCATCCGTCAATTAAACTAAATTTTGCCCATCCCTTAAAACAGGCCTTGGCGACAAAATGGGCGCATCCACCGCGAGATGTTGTCTTTTTTTTAATTATTAGGGGGACAGATGCCTAATTCCTACCTGAGGCGCTCGGCTGACTTTGACTCTAAAGGACGCATTTGTTCAATGGACATCCATTGCTTTTATCCCCATGCAGTAGTTGCATTTTACCCTATATAGTAGTTGCAAATATCCCGATATTGAGGTATCATATCCCGATAGATGGCCTACAGAAAGCGCATTGTTGAATCCGAGTTGGCCCGAAAACTTGCGTCCACGGGCGCGGTGGTCATTGAGGGGCCCAAAGCCTGCGGCAAAACCGTCACGGCAAGACAAGCGGCGGCCAGCGAGGTTCTTCTCGATGTTGACGCGGCCGCGCGCCAAGCGATTTCCATCGATCCCATGCTCGTGCTTGGAGGGAAGACGCCGCGGCTCATTGATGAATGGCAGGTGGAGCCCGCGATCTGGAATCACATTCGCCGTGCGGTTGATGAACGCGCCAAACCGGGACAGTTCATCCTGACCGGATCATCCGTCCCCGCCGATGAGATCACGCGGCATGGGGGAGCGGGACGGCTGACCCGCCTTCGAATGCGGCCCATGACCTTGACCGAGACCGGCCACTCCACGGGCATGGTTTCGTTGAATGATCTGCTGCATGGCAAGGTTCCTCGAAGTCCTGATCCCGGGCTGAGGATCGCGGATATTGCGGAGCGCATCGCGAGGGGAGGATGGCCCGGGCTGCTGAATCGGAGCTTGGGCGACTGCCTCCAGGCCGTTCAGGATTATCTCGGGGAAATTTGCCGCGCCGACGTAGGGCGCGTCGGCCAGCGGCGTCATGATCCCGAAAAGGTGGGCCGCTTGCTGCGTTCGCTGGCTAGAAACCAGGCAACCTATGCGTCGGTGACGACGCTTGCGGCTGACACCGGCGGAGGGGAAGGGCCCATCAAGGAGGACACGGCTCAGGAATATCTCGACGCGCTTGGCCGGCTGATGATCATCGAGGACCTGCCTCCGTGGGCTCCTCACCTGCGTTCGAAATCCAGAGTAAGAAGCGCGCCAAAACGCCTCTTCGTTGATCCGTCCCTGGCGGTGGCCGCCTTGCGCGCGACCCCCGAGCGCCTCTTGAAAGATCTCAATCTCCTGGGCTTTCTATACGAGTCGCTCGTCATCCGCGATTTGCGGGTCTATGCCCAGGCCGCCGATGCCCAAGTGCTCCAATATCGGGACAATACCGGCCTGGAGGTGGATGCCGTCGTGGAAACGGCGGATGGCGACTGGGCCGCTTTCGAGATCAAGCTCGGCTTCGGCATGGCCGACGAGGGGGCGGCGAGTCTGCTCAAGTTCTCGCAGCGCGTGAACGCCGCCAAGAGCGGCAAGCCGAGAGCGCTCGCGGTGATCGTAGGCTCGGGCTACGGCTACGTGCGCCCGGACGGCGTCGCGGTCATTCCTATCGGCGCGCTGGGAGCGTAACTTTACGTAGAATTAAGCGCCCTGTCCCCGGAACTCCCGCGAAAGTAAAAAATCGGTAAAAATTTAAAAAGGCCATTGACAAAACGCGGGTGGAGGACAATACTTCTTAATGGAAGTCAGGCTTAAAAATTAAGCGGAGGGGCAAATGAAGATTCAGGAAGCGGTTTGTGCGTTGTTTGTTTTCGCGCTACTGGCGCCCGCGCGAGGCTTCGGCAAGACCATATACACGGGCGACTTAGAGGATAAACTGTTTCAGGCAGTTTGCGAGAAAGGCAGTGGAAAAAAAGTCGCCGCGCTCATCGGTCAAGGCGCTAATCTCAACGGGGTTGATTACCTTGGTACGAGCCCGCTCATGCGAGCCTCCAGCTGCGGGAACCTTGGGGCCGTTAAAATTCTTGTTAAGAATGGCGCCGATGTTAACCTCAAAGATGAGTATGGGAGTAACGCATTGAGATATGCCGTTGTGGGTGACTCACCTACTTTCCGGGGCACCCCTACAATAGTAAAATTCCTATTGGATCACGGCAGTACTATTAGTAGAGAAACCTTAATTGAGGCCTTTCGCGCCAAAGGCCCGGGCAAGGCGACCGGTAAGGATGGGACTTCCATCGGCTATATTTGCGATGCCCTTAGAAAGTCTGGTATCTCTTTAGTGGTTCCCGAACTTCCGCACAGACTGTTCAACTGGATGTTCAGGTTTTGCGATTCATCGGATCCATATCGCGACTATCAATCGGCTGATAAGGCTTCCAAGGTGACGCACAAGCAATTGGGGAAGGCGCATGATAGAGTGAAACATCTTCTCCAGAGAGCGGACTTGCCCGAGACGCCGGCGCCTTAACGGCGTCGGCCGTCTTGCGGGGCCGAAGACGCGTTTATTCGCGGGAACTCTTGTCGATCAAGAAATACGGCACCGCGCTTTTGTCTCGGGGATTGACTGAGGGCGCAAGGCGATAAAAGGCGAAGTCCCAGTCGTCTTTTGCGTTTGTTCCCGGATCGACATGAATTAATTGGAGGTGTTTTTTCCAGAAAGAGCCGAGTATGCGCGTTTTGGCCGCGCTTAAAGTCAGGGGGTCGTGGGTTCGCAAATATTCTTCCTTGTTGATCAAAACATGGGTGATTCCTTCCCGCAGAAATTTTTGGTAAAGCTTCGCGCTCGATGAAGAAGTCTCGACGAAAAATAAAAGAGGCTGGCGAACATAAAGGCTCGCGGCCAATCTATTTCGCTCCAGATAGAACGGTCTTTCATCGCCTATCAGCAAAACCTTGGCCTTAGGCGGAAAATGCGTGTTCGCCCATTGAAAGGCGGCATATGGGGGATTGGGATAGCCGGAGCGCTCCTTGGCGAGATATTGCGCCGCGTCGGCGGGACTTTTAAGGGCTCGCCAATAATCGCTCATTCCTGAAAGGTTATAGGCGGCGAGCCCGCCCAGGCAGAACGAAATAATCACGGCATAGCGGGTGATGAGCCGCGCGGGGTTTGGGAGAGTCGGCAATAGGCAGGCGATTGAGAGGCTAAACGGGACCAAGGCGGGAATGCTGAATCTCGCCAGTCCGCTGAGAGCGTTTATCGGAATCCACATCGCCGCCGTGAAAATCAAAAGAGATTGAATAGAGCGGCGCGGATAAAAAAAGATCAGGAGCGGCAGCGTCATGAGGAAAACAGGGGAAAGAAGATTGTCCAGCTCGCCCCATGAGGAATAGGACCAGATGTGGATGGCGAAATCTTTGAACCCGGTCCAGGAGCCGAAGGTGTAGGCGAGATTACGCGCATGGGCGGAAGAGGCCAAGCCCCAGGGCTCAATGACGCTCGCGGAAGAAAAAAAGCGGTCGAAGAACGGGTAAATCGGATTTCCATAAAAGGCGATATTCTTAATCCCCCACGGCGCGGCGATGACGCAAACCGTCAGGGCGGTCCAAAGGAATGCGCGCCAGCCTTTGGAAAAGCCTTGGCGATGAATCAGGAAGGCCGCCGTTGCGGGCAAAAGCGCGATCATCTGATATTTGGTTCCGAGCGCAAAGCCCGTGAAAATTCCCGCCAACAAGAGCCATGAAAAAATTTCGCCGCCATCGTAGAGGAGCAAAGACAATAAGGCGAGAGCCAGATAGAAGCTGCTTCCAAGCTCGACCCCCGCCTTGTGGCTGATCATGAGAACCATCGGCGTGGAATAAAAAATGGCCGCCGCCCATAATCCATCCAGCAGCGAGGAAATTCGCTTTCCCATCACGATGATCGCCGCCGCCGTGAAAATTCCCAGGCTCCAATGGAGCATCTGGCAAAGAGAGCCGCCCGGATCCAATGGAAGAAGCCACAGATACAGCATCTCGACGCCGCTTGGAATTCCGGAGTAAACGCTAAACGGAGTTGGAAAAATGCGGCCATGTCGAAGGTAGAGATCGGGCAGGGCCGTGTGATAAACAAGACTGTCGTAAAAAGTGTTGGGCCCCAAGGAGATTAAGAAACCATAGACGCCGTAAACAAGCAAAACCAAGAGCGGCAGCAGGGCGAGTCTCGGGATTTTTGTTTTTCGGAGGCCGCTATATTCGCTTAGATTCTCCAGAGAGCGGTCAAGTCTTCTTGCAATCCCGGCGCATCCGAGGCCTGCGAGAAAAACGAGAAAGGCGAGCATGGGAATGGGGCGGAGATGTCCGCAAAGTCCACAGCCAAGGCCGATTAGTCCCAGGCAGCCGAGGCCCAGTCCCATTGCCAATAGAAATTTTTCCGGAAATGACGCGCCTTGGGCTTTAAACGCCTTCAAACACAAAGAGCCCAAACTCCAGGCGGCCCACAAAAAAAGAATCAAGGATGAGGATAAATCAACGGCGCGCCGCAGCATCGCCGCGGTGAATATTTCCAATGGAGGAAACCACGAATAGCCGGATAGAAAATGGGCGATGCAAATGAAAAACCACGAGGAAACGGCCGCCGTCGCCGCTTTTATTTTCGCCGAAGATTTGTCCATTTTTTAAAAACCGAAAAGTGATGTCGATGCGGAATTGGCCGATATCCAGCCCGCCTCCGCCCGCGATTCCGCTGAGGCCCCTAGCGCAACTTTGATTATACCCTAAACGCAAAGCAGCTCATATCAGGCTTTTTTTGTATCATGGGGAAAAGGAGGATTCAAATATGGGAGATTCTTTAGTTCAGAAACCGGCTCCTGATTTTAAGGCCATGGCCTTATCGGGGAAATTGTTTAAGGAAGTAAAATTGTCGGATTATAAAGGGAAGTGGCTCGTCCTTTTCTTTTATCCGCTCGATTTTACTTTTGTCTGCCCTACCGAGATTACGGCCTTTAGCGACCGGGTCGAAGACTTTAAAAAGCTTGGGTGCGAGATTCTCGGTTGCTCAATCGACAGCCAGTTTACCCATCTTGCGTGGGTGAACACGGAAAGAAAAGACGGGGGTCTTGGAGAAATCCATTACCCGCTTTTGTCTGATATCCACAAGAAAATCGCCCAGGATTATGGGGTTCTCAGCGAAGGCGGGGTGGCCTTGCGGGGGCTGTTCCTGATTAATCCGAAGGGAATGGTGGCCTATAGCGTGGTTCATGATTTGTCAGTGGGCCGCAGCGTGGATGAGACTCTTCGGGTCCTTAAGGCCTTCCAGCAGGTCGAGAAAACCGGCGAGGTTTGTCCGGCTAACTGGGACGATGGCAAAAAGACGATGAAGGCTGATCCGGTCAAGTCAAAAGAGTATTTTAAGGTCGCGGCTAAAACTCCCGCCACCACAACGGCCCGCTTTAAAAGGCGGGCCGTTTTATTGGGAGTTTAGGGCCTTGGGATAATTTTTAACCGCCGGCCGCATGAAATGGCAGGTGTATCCATGCGGATGCTTGATGAGGTAATCTTGATGGTAATCTTCCGCCCGCCAAAAAGGTCCGGCGGGAGCGATTTCAGTGGTCAAGGGCCGCGGCCATTGATGGGACTCTTCCACCTCTTTTTTCATCTTTTCAGCTATTTCGCGCTGTTTTTCACTGTGATAGAAAATAGCGGAGCGGTACTGAGTTCCGATGTCGTTGCCCTGTTGATTGAGAGTCGTAGGGTCGTGCATTCGAAAAAAGTATCCTAATAATTCGGAAAAGCTAATCCGATGGGGATCGAAAACGACGCGGACCGTTTCCGCGTGCCCAGTTTTCCCGGTGTGGACATCTTCGTAAGTGGCATGGGGGGTATGTCCGCCTTCATAGCCGACTTCAGTTTTAACCACCCCTGGGATTTTTCGCAGAATTTCCTGCATGCCCCAAAAACATCCTCCGGCAAGATCGACAGTTTCAAGAGATTCTTTTTTTGAGCTGGGTTTGAGCGGCCAAAGTCCCGCTTTTTCAAAAGCCGAAAGATATTTTCCGTATCCTTCTTTTTCCATGTCCGCGAGCGGGATAAAACGGAGAGAGGCAGAATTCATGCAGTAGCGCAA
>JAJZJF010000074.1 GCA_021810245.1 bacterium | reverse complement strand
TCTTAACCGGACTATTCATCGGACTTGGCGGAATCTTTGGATATTTAGGAGCTATCGTCCAATTAATTCCCCGTGCCGTCATCGCGCCGATTCTCATTTTCGTCGCCTTAGACATCATCTGCCAGGCCTTTCTCTCCTGCCCCGCAAAACACGCCCCGGCGGTCGCCTTTTCTTATTTTCCAACTGTTGCCAGACTCTTACAGATTAAAATTTCAAACCCGGATTGGATTAGCCCGGAAAAATTTCAGGCTCTTCTTAATGCCGTCGGAAAAGGCCTACCCGAAGTTCTGGTCATTACGGCCCTTGGAAATGGGTTTATCCTGACCGCGATGCTTTGGGGCGCATTTATGGCGGAATTAATTGATGGAAAACTCAAGCGTTCTTCATTTTACCTTGCTTTGTTGTCTGTCTTTTCATTTTTTGGAATCGTTCATTCCGCCTCTCCTGACGGCGCGATGTATGGGCCCTGGACCTTGGCCTATCCGGCCAACCAAATTCCCTATCAATTCTCCTCGGCCTACGCCCTGCTAGCGATCATCTTTTTCGCTCTCTCGTTTTCTAAACATTCTAAAGCCGAGGTCTTTAGCCATGCCTAGGCTGATGAGCTTCTTTGGCATTATCGCGATGCTCTTGTTTGCGCGCTTAATTGGCGGTCGCGAGAAAAAAATCAATTGGGCCGTGGTCGGCTGGGGAATTTTTCTTCAATTTGTTTTCGCTCTCCTCATTTTAAAGACTGCAAGCGGACACTGGGTTTTTGCCAAGGTCAACGATCTGGTAACCAGCCTTTTAGCCTTTCAAGAAGAAGGCGGAAAATTTGTCTTTAACGCGCTGTCGATTCCGCCGGGGCAAGCCGGTTCTATCGGGTTTTTCTTCGCGTTCCAAGTCTTGCCCAGCGTTATTTTTCTTTCTTCGCTGATGTCTGTTTTTTATTATCTGGGGATTATGCAATGGGTAATTTCGCTGATGGCCCATCTGATGAAACGCGCTCTAAAAACCTCGGGCGCTGAAACCCTCAACGCCGCCGCCAACGTATTTATGGGGCAAACAGAGGCCCCGCTCTTAGTCAAACCTTATTTAGAAAACATGACGGAATCCGAATTATTCTGTGTCATGGTCGCTGGAATGGCGACCATCTCAGGCGGAGTCATGATCGCTTACGTCGGGCTTTTAAAAGCGTATATCCCCGATATTGCCGGTCATCTCTTAGCGGCCAGCGTCTTATCCGCCATCGGATCCTTGGTGATCTCTAAATTAATCATTCCTGAAACCCAAACTCCCGAAACCAGCGGTTTTATTCCGAAAATGGACTCAAACAATGACTCGAATGTCTTGGAAGCCGCCGCCAGCGGAGCCGAGACCGGGCTAAAACTCGCGCTCAACGTCGCGGCCATGCTGATTGCCTTCATGGCCATGTTGGCGATGATTAATTCCGGACTCCATATCGTTTTCGGCTATTTTGGTCGCCCCGACGTTGGACTTGAATTTATCCTAGGCCGCGCCTTGTCTCCGATTGCGTGGATATTGGGAGTCCCCTGGAAAGATTGTAAAACCGTGGGGTTTTTAATGGGGGAAAAAACGATTCTCAATGAATTTGTGGCCTACACCGATATGTCTAAAATCTTGTCTGCTCGCCAAGCCTTGGATATGCGCTCTCAAATCATTGCCGTCTACGCTCTGTGCGGTTTTTCAAATCTTCTCTCTATCGGAATTCAAATTGGAGGTATCGGAGTCTTGGCGCCCAAGCGCAGAAAAGATCTGGCGCGCCTCGGGGTTTATGCTTGGATCGCGGGTTCTTTAACCTGCTTTTTAAGCGCGGCCATTGCCGGGCTTCTCATCTAACATGATCCACTCGCTTATCACTCTCATTCGTAAAATTTACGACGTCAAGGCATTAATTAGTTGGGGCGGAATTTCCCTGATCTCGCTCATTCTGTTTGCCGAAACTGGCCTTTTTTTCGGCTTCTTTTTGCCCGGGGACTCTCTTTTAGTGACGGCGGGAATTTTCGCCAAGACAGGGGAACTCTCGATTTCCTGGCTTTTGCTCGCCGCTTCCATCGCCGCGATTTTAGGAGATCAGATTGGCTACGGAATTGGATTTAAAGCCGGGCACAGCCTCTTTCAAAAAGAAGATTCTCTTTTTTTTAAGAAAAAACACTTGCGGCGGGCACACGATTTTTATGCGCAGTATGGGGCAAAAACCATCGTCTTGGCCCGTTTTATTCCCATCGTCAGAACTTTTGCCCCCGCGGTCGCCGGAATCGCGGAAATGCCTTACTCTCGTTTCGTCGCCTATAATATCATCGGCGGACTTCTTTGGATTCTCGCCATGGCCGGCGGAGGCTATTCCTTGGCGGGACTAATCCCTGATATCGGAAAGCGCATCCATTTGGTAATTCTGGTCGTCATCTTTGTTTCTTTGCTTCCGGGCTTTTTTGAATTTTGGAGGGCCCAAAAAACGCCCCAGCGAAAAGATTCTTAAGGCCGAGCCTGCGATTGGACTAAAATCCTCAACACCCCCTCCGCTCCCGCATCTTGGCGGCTCCAGCTTTTTTGAATTTTAGAAGAGGAAATGATGAGTCTCTTGGCGATTTCCTCAGAACAGAGGGAAACCGCTTTTTTAAGTTCTTGAGAGTTTAAGCGCTTGCTTGAAAGAGACACGCGGGGGGCAAAGCCGGGATAATATCTCTGCAATAACTGGGCCGCCTCTTGGATCAGTTCCCGCCCAAAGGGAGAAAATTGAGGAACGGCGGAAGAGGTGGAAAAAAGAACTCCCGCGTCTAAGTCAATAGAAAAGGAAGAGGAATTCTTAAGGCTGAGCCCGGCGATTTTAAAAGGACGGCCATAGGCGGTATGAATCCTGCCTTGGGAATCGGTATTTTTAAGAACCCCCATATAGGTCTCTCCGACCTCAAGCCATTTCCCATCCTTTCCTCTTCCATCAAAAGGTATCCGCTTGGGAACGACTCCGGATCCGGAAAAATGCTGGATTGATTTCCCCTCGCCATCGACTACGTCCATTTCCCAGACCGCCTTCTTACGCTCGTTTCGATTATCTTCAAAGGCGTGAATGCCTGACAAGATATTCTGCGGGTGAAAAACATGCGCAAAATCTCCCGCCCAAGGCCGAACAATCCAAATCTGAGACGGGGCAATCACTCTTGAGCTAACCGAAATCTCGGGCTTAAAGACGTTTGATTTTAATATTTGAGAAGGAAGCCGGTTCATCAAGGAACGGTCCGTTTGTTTGAGAATCTTTTCGATTGGCTGATCTTCCTTGACCTCAAAACTCAAGGGCGGCTTGGACAGCGGCAAAGGTTTGTTATGCTCGGCTTCGATGAGGACCTCCGGCAAAACTCCTTGCCCGCCCGCAGCATTCCCGCCGTTTTGAGAATCCGCCGCGGCAAAGACAACGCCTCCCAAAAAGAGGCAGGTTAAAAGAGTCTCTCTCATTTGTCTTTAATCCAACGCCCCATTTTTTCCATGAAAATCGCCAATTCAAACGGCTTTGACAAAAAGTCATTGGCGCCGACTTTAAAAGCGTCTTGAATAGTCTCTTCTTCTTTTAAAGCGCTTGTCACGATAATTGAAACATTTTTGAACTCTTCTTGCGAGCGCATCCATTGACAGAATTCGATGCCATTTCCATCCGGCATCATGATATCGAGAAGAATTAAGCGCGGAATATTTTCTTCAAGATAGCGCCGGGCGGCAACCGTGTCTGAAGCGGAGAAAGTTTTAAGTTTCATTTGTTTGCACATGACTTCAGCCAACTCCCGCATTCCATCGTCGTCATCTACGATTAAGACCGCTTCATCTATTTTTTTCATGGTTTCCTTTTGAAACGGAATATAGAGCCAACCATTTCCTCGCTTAGGGCTCGGTCATGTCTTATCCCCTCGGTGACGCACGAAATGGACATTGACAATGCTCAGACGGCTTTTAGCTTGGGAAATGAGTTTTTGAATATCGCTTTTCGCCTCGATTGAAAGGCCGCTGTTTTCTATTTTATCGCGGCACTGGTTTAAGAGCTCTACTGTTTCCTGAACATATTGATGATCTCGGTAAATGAGGCGTTTTAAGGTCCTTACAGCCGCGTTGACGTCTTCGAGATAATGACGAAGGAAATCGCCTTCCCTGGGAACAATCTCGCATTCAAGATTTCCCTCCACAATCGAAGACAGCGCTTTGCGCGCCCTTGAGAGCGGGCCAATCATCCGATGGGTAAACCATGCGCTCAGCCAGAAATTAACGGCGACCATCGGCAAGAAAGTAATGACAAGAAAGGCGAAGAATTCTAAAATCTGGCGGGCATTTTGCCAATCGGAGGCAAGATAGATAATCCGGCTAAGCCCCCACCCCACGAAAACTCCCTCGGCCGTCGCGATAAAAATAAGGCCTAGCGTCAGCGGTAATTGAATTTCCGTATCGATAAAATAGCGCTTCCGACGGTTTAAGGTTAATCCTGAGATGTCTTCAGGCATTGTCTTATCTCATTTTAACTTGAAATGAAAAGTAATATATCCCCATTCTACTTGATCGCCTTTTTCAAGCGGGGCAAAAAGCATTTTCTTGAGGGTTTTTTTGCACAGATCATCAAGCCGATGGTATCCCGAGGTCCTTTCGATAATCATTCGGTCCAGAACCCGGCCGTCGGCTGAAACGTAAAAACGAACAATGACATCGGCCTCCACTCCTTGGCTTTTCGCCCAATCGGGATAGCGCGGCGCCGCCGCTTTTAAAATCTTTCGATCCGCCAGGGGGCCGCTAATCTCCATGCCTTTATGATGGACGCTTTTAAGCTTGCCGGATTTTTTTGCGGCGGGCGCAAGTGAAGTTTGCGGCAAAGCCTCTCCCGCCGGATGAACGGCCCCCTCCTTCAAAGAGATTCCTTTATCATAGCCGATGGGTAAATCTCCGCCGGAAGGCAAGGCGGGTTTGTTTGCCCCATGATAACTAGAATTTAACTCGATCGCCCCAGTCTGAGAATCCTTGAGCGCCGCTGGACCCGAAGCCGCCAAATTTTCCTGAGGCAAATCTCGTATTTGACCCGAACTCTTAAAATGCGCCGCTTGATTAAAATGAATTTGCCCTGAAACCTTGACCTTCCCAACCGCCTCTAACGCAATCGGCTTTGAATTGGGCATGTCTTTGGGCATCTCTTGTGGCGCCGCTTGCGGGGAAGAGATATCCGACAAATGAGAATCCGCCGATTTTAAATGAGTTGGCTCAAAGCGAAAATCCCGATGCACAGAATTGGCGCTGGTTTTAAGGGTGATATGAGGAGAAGGCAAAATCTCTTTTGGCGAGTTTAAAGTGGGGCTGGTTTGCATTTCCTCTAACTTGGCTTGGGGAGGGCTCGGCGTGTGAAACGAGGGAAGAGCCATATGAAGAAAATCTTTGAAGCTTTTGGGCGCGCGTTCAAGCCTTCCGGGATTGGGAGAAGCGGCAGGAGCGGCTTGGGGAATTTCATCGATAAAGTCAACCTGGGTTAGCTTCACCATCTCTTCGGTAGGCGCGGTCACTTTGAGCAAAAGATAGAGCCCGAAAAGGGAGGCATGAATAGCGGCGGCTAAACCCGCCGAAGTCTCAAGCCTGGTTGCATCCTTACTCACGGAGATACTCTCTTTTTCTCGACTGTCGCCACCGCATAATCCTTGGCCCCGGCCGCTTTCGCGATTTTAAGCGCTTCTAAGGTGTAGGAATAGGGAGAATCGGCATCCGCGCGGATGATCACGTACTTATCTTTATTTTTCGCCAAAAGCGCGGGTAAAACCGAGGGAAGAGTTTCAGGAGTCGTCGGATCAGCGTTAAGCGCCCATTGTCCGTCCTTGGTGATCGTAATCGTGATATTTTCTCTTTCCTTTCCCTCATCGGTCACGGCTTTAGGAAGCTGAACTGGCAAAATCGGCTGCGTTAAAAGCGGCGCGGCGACCATAAAAATAATGACTAGAACAAGACTGACATCCACCAAGGGCGTGATGTTAATCGAGGTAATCGGATCGCCCGACTTTCCTTGCCCTATCGCCATCAAGTCCCTCCTTCTTTGGGATTGATTAAGGCCACTTTTTTAGCGCCGTTCTGCTTGGAATCATCTAGGATCTCAACGACCTTGCCCAAGGGAGCCTTGGGAGAAGCCTTAAGCCCGACTAGACGGTCCTGGCTACGCGAAATCGCCTTTCTCAGAGCTTGAGGCAGATTCTCCCAAGCCACCGGAGTTCCATTAACCGTGACCATTCCCCTCGCGTCCAAAACCACGTCAACATTCTTGCTCAAAGCCGCCCGGGCCTTGGGCGCCCCGACCCGGGTTGAGGCGACTTCAATAGAAGCCTGCATCGCCAGCGGCGCGACCACCATAAAAATAATCACTAAAACTAGGCAGACATCGACCAAAGGGGTGACGTTAATGTCGGTGATAATCGAGTTGTTTGAAGAACCGGTCTGCATCAGCTTAGCCCCAAATAAACCAGAATCCGAATCGAGGAAGCTTCCATATCGGAGGCAATATCCTTGACCTTTTTGACAAAATAGTTATAGAACATCGCCGATGGAATGGCGACCGCAAGCCCGCTGGCTGTCGCCACCAACGCTTCCGCGATTCCCGCCGCCACAACCGAAGGCCCTCCTGACCCGGAGAGAGCCAAATCATGAAAAGCTTTAATGATTCCCACCACGGTTCCAAAAAGGCCGATAAACGGCGCGGTATTTCCCATCGTGCCTAAAATGCCGAGATAGCGCTCGAGTTTTCCCCTTTCATCAATCTGCGCGGCGCTTAAAAGGGCGGCAACCTCGCTTTTGGGACGGCTGCGGTTTAAAAGGGCAATTCGAACTATCGCCGCGACCGGCCCCGTGGAATTTGAAGCGAGATTAAGAGCTTCCGCGTGCTTATGGGCTTCTAAAAATTCCTTGATTGCCGCCATAAATTTTTCGACGTCGATTCTGACCGAGCGATAATACCACCATCTCTCAATGGCGAAAGTCATGGTCACCAAAGAGCAAAAAAGCAGTATGACCAGAGTGAAACTCGTTTTTAGAATTTCCAAAAAATTAATATGAATCATTGATTCTCCTCCTTAGCCTGAGATCGATGGGTATTGCTGGTCAAAACAATTTCAACGCGGCGATTCTTTTGCCGGCCTTCGGGATCGTCGTTGGGGGCGATAGGATTTTTGTCCCCAAAACCTTGGGCTTTCATCCGCGCGGCGGGAATATTGGCCTTAAAGGCCAGGAATTTCATCACCGCTTCGGCCCGCGCTTTTGAAAGCTGTTGGTTATTTTTAAATAACCCGTTATGAATTGGAACATTGTCGGTGTATCCATTAATCAAAACAGCGCGATGGGGATAGCGCTTAATGAGATAGGCGGCTCTTAAAAGAGTATTGTCGGCCGCCTCTTTTAATGTCGCCTTGCCGCTATCAAAAAGAACCTCGCTGGCCAAGGAAATGACGATGTCTTTGTCCGCGTCTTTGGTGACGGTCAGAGGAACGCTTAGGTCTTCTAACTGCTCGGTTTGGGCGACAACAGTGGCGACCGGTTTTGAGGTGTCAATCGTTATTTTAGCGGCCGGGCTAAGCCCCTCGTTACCGACTTCATCGATTACTTTCAAAAACGCGTCGTAAGTCCCATCGGGAAGAATGCGTCCGTAGGCGTTTTTCCCGTCCCAGGGAATATTTTGCGGCGGCCGTCCTAGGCCCGAGAAAACGCGCGCGACTTCCCCTTTCTTTAAGTCAATAGACAATTTCCATTGAGAGATATCGGCCTTGGCCTTGTATCCCAATAATAGCGTCGTCTCGTTTTTCTGAGAGCCGGTCCCGGGTGAAAAGAGCGTGGGGTTCGCGCTCAAACTCACCTGGGGAGAAGAGCCGTCCAAGCGCAAAATCTGCTCGGAGGTGGTTGATTTATTGCCCACATCATCTTCCGCAAAGAGAGTATAGGTGTAAGGCCCGTCCGGCAAAATTTTTCTTGAGCTTGAGCGCCCATACCAGGAAATTGACCTCGGGAAAGAAGAAGTTCCGGAAAAAACGCGAACATTGTTTTTCATCGGATCCTGAATGATCACTTTCCATCTCATCACCGGGCTGACATCCTGATACCCTAGGACAAACATGGTCGAAGAGCTAAAATGGGGCGCCGTCGGTTTTGGAGAAAACAGGGCCGGGTCGGCCGTAATCTTGATATCGGGCGGAGTGGTGTTGATTAGAATAGATTTAAGTCGGGTCTTGCTGGTGTTTCCCGCGGCGTCGATTACTTCCAGTTGATAAGAATATCTCCCGTCCGGAAGCGTTTTTTGATCGTCTCCTTCGCCGCCCCACTGAATAGTTCCAGGAACATCGCCCTCTCCTTCAAAGGTTCGGCGCGCGACCTTGTCTTGATCAAAAATCCGGAGAGACCATTTTTTAAGTGGATTAAAGGATTTGGCGCTTAAATGAAAATCAGTCGTGTCTTTAAATCCGTCGGCATTGGGCGAGATAGCGTCCAGAGAAGAAGAAACGTGGGGAATGGGTTTGGTCGCGCCAATGACGATATTCTGGGGGCTAGTCTTGGCGGAATTTCCTGCAATATCTTTCGCCTCTAGGGTATATGAGTAGGTCCCATCCGGAAGCGGCTCGCGGTCTTTGTTTTTCCCGTTCCATGAAACGCTCGCCGGAATATTGAGCGGAGATCCGGTGAATTCGCGAACGAGTTTGCCGCTCGAATCTTTAATCAACAGAGCCCAGCTTGAAAAGGGGCTGGCATCCTGAGCGTTCAAACTAAAAACGACATGACTCAGAGCGGGATCGCCATTGGGAGAAAAAAGGGAATGATCAGTTGAGACAGACAGAGCTGGAGGAGTCGTGTTCACCACAAATTTTTGCCGTGGAGTTTCCCCTTCATTTCCAGCGATATCAGAAGCCCAAAGGGAATAAGAATAGGCGCCGTCAGTGACAATCTGTCCGGAATCGTTATTGCCGTGCCACAAAATTTGGTTTGGAACCTTTGACCCCATTTTCCCGCTCCAGGTTCTGACGGGTTCCCCGACATCGGTATAAATTTTAAGGGCCCATTTAAACGGATAGCGGCTCTGGGCGCGCAATTTAAAAATCCCCTGAGAATTTTCGCGCTGTTTTCCCGGACTCAATAAATCCGGCTCCAAACGTGCCTCTAAAAGAGGCGGCTTTGTATCGACATAAAGAGGTTCCGGAGCGGAAGCGGCGGTGTTTCCGGCATTATCGGTCTCATATAAGATAACTTGATAAGCCCCGTCAGGCGCGGTCTTATCTTTAGAAATGTCTCCATTCCAGTCAAGACGCGCAGGCG
>JAJZJF010000073.1 GCA_021810245.1 bacterium | reverse complement strand
CGCCAAATTTTTTGTGCCAGGCCTCCGCGATAATTTTTCCATCTTTGACCAGGACACAGCCCACGCGCGGGTTGGGGCGGGTTTTCTTGCCGCCGCGTTTTGCGAGTTCCAAGGCTCGACGCATAAAAAGGAGCTTCGCTTCTTTTTGCGCTTTCATAAGAGATAGGATATTATAGTGTTTCTCAGTGAGATTGGATGAAACGTGCCCAAGTTTTTTTTGCCTATGCGGCATTTCTGCTCGCCTTTATCTTTCAGTTTCGAACATTTTTGTGGAGCGGATTTCCGCCTTCCTGGAATTCCATGCTCGCCACCGGAGCGAGCCTTGATTATTTCCATTTAATTCCTGTTCAAATTCGGACGCTCAACTCCTCGTTTTACGCGCGCGATTACATGGTCTTTCACGTGACTCCGCTTTATCCCCGCTTTTGGCGGGAGTTGACGGCTTTTTTTAGTTTGCGCCTTTGTCGCGCTCCGATTCTGGGGAACTGGCTACTTTCCTGTTTGACTTTTTTGGTCGCGGCTTTGGGAATGATTTTTTTGTCTTACGAAATTTCCAACAATATCCTTGCGGCGGGAATCTCGGTTTTGTTTTTATTGGCGGGCGGAACCGACCCGGCGGGGCAGTATTTTCTCGCGATGGGAAATTTCGCGGTTCCGCACGAACAGGCCTTGTCTCTTTTTCCGTGGGCTCTTTATTTTTTGGCGCGAAGAATCAAAAATCCCAACACGCCTCCATGGGAAATGGCGTTTTTGGCTTTGGCGGCCAATATTCATGCCCCGACGGCTATCGACATGGGGTTTTCTCTCGTTTCGGTCTATGGGTTTGTGCCAGAGGCTCGTCCGCCTAAAAATAAAGCGTCTTTTTTATTGATTTTCCTTTCATTAGCCGCCATTATTTCTGGCGCCTTGCCGACGCTTTTAGTCCTTAGAACTTGGAATCCCCCCAGCGCGAATTTTTTTGCTTGGGCCTTTCCGCCCCTTTATCCTATTGAAGGCTGGCGGGCCTTTCATCATTTAAGAGGGCTGATTATTTTCTTCTTTTTGTTGCGCTGGCCGGCGATTGTTTTCGCCTTTTGGGCGATTGCGCGCCCGTGGAGAGTCTTGAAAGACACCAAAAAACGGATCCTTTTAAGCGCGAGCTTGCCCTTGAGTTTATTGATACTGGGCCGTTTGTTTGTCCTCCTTTTTCCTTTTTCTCCTTCTCTTATCATGGGAGAATTTAGAGCCTTTATGCCGGCGATTCTCCCTTTGATTCCGCTGTCTTCGGAATTTTGGCGTCCAGTGGGGAGTAAAAAAGAAAACGCTTTAATCTTGATTCTAGGGATTTTTCTCCTGATTCATTCTTTTCCCCATTTCGGCTGGAAGATGCCGCAAGATCCGTCTCATATTCAGGAATATGAAACGGATTTGTCTCGGCAGATTAAAACCTTAACTCCGAGAAACGCGCTGATTCTAACTCCGGACGCGCTGGTTGGTCTTCGAGTTAAATCCTCTCGCGCCGTTTTCGGAGATTCGCGCGCGCTTGAAATGCTTCTTTCTTTCGACGATCAAATCGAAAAATTTTACTGGCCTCTTTATGAGAAGCTCAACGCCTCTTACCGCGAACAAAATTGGCCGGAGATTTTAAAGATTGGCGCTATTTTAAAAGCGGATTACGCGGTTCTTCCCGCCAACTGGAACCCTTGCTCTGAAAAAAAATCGCATTGTGAGGAAATCTATAAAAATAGAGAAGTGGCCCTCGTTCATCTCGTAAAACCATGAACCGAGCTTTTGCCGCAAAGATATCGGGAATTGTCTTGGCTTTCCTTGCCTGCGGATTTTGGTCTTTTGTTTCCCTTCGCAATCCGCGCGAGGATTTTATCTATTTATACTCCGGGGCCGATATGTATTCCCATGGGAAAAACCCATATGACGCTTGGGCCTTTCAAAAGGAAATCTCTTCTGTCTTGGGGAGAAAAAACCCTTATCCCTCTCGTTTTTTCGCTTTTGCCCTTCCCCCCTGGGATTTTATCGCGTTGCGGTTTCTGCCGTTTTTCTCTTACCGGAAAGCTTTTTATTTTTGGTCCTTGATTGTTTTTTTCTCATCGCTTGCGATCGTCTTTTCCGGCCTTGAGTTGGCGGCTTGCCCTTTGGGCTCCGGAATGTCTTGGCTCGCCATTCTCGCTTTTTCTTTTTTCCCTGGTTTGGTTCACGGCGTTTTTTATCATCGCCTGGCAGTCTTTGTTTTTGCCGTATTTATGCTCGGCCTGTTTTTGTGGAATCAAGGACAAGAGAATTTATCCGCTTTCCTGTGGGGGTTTTTAGCCCTCTTGCCGCAATGGTTTTTGCCTGTCTTTCTTTTTCTCCTGATCCGCCGGAAATGGCGTGTTTGCGCAATGAGTCTTTGGCTGGCGGTCTTGGGAGGATTTTTATCAATTCTTAAATTTCATAATTCCTTACTTGTTTGGAAAGATTTTATTCTAAGTCTTTCTCATTACGGAAGCCGATTTGTCTTTTTTGACGATCAAGGTCTTGTTCTTGAGATTTATAAGAGCCTCCACCTTTTTTCTTTTTTGCGCATAGCCGTTTTTGCTTCTCTTTTTGAGCCGTCTTCTCTGTTGGACTTTTTTAGAAAAATGGGCGGAGCCGTCAGCGGAATTATCATTATGGGTATTTCTTATCGCGCAGGCGAGGTTCAAAAACGCCTGTCTCAGATTTTGTCTCTTGCGCTTTTGGGGTCTCTCTACTCCCATTGCGGGGATCAAATTTGGATTCTGCCTTTGTTCTTGTGGAGTTTAAAAGAACTTGCATCGAAAAAAGCGGTTTTTTGGCTTTTGCTTGCGCTTGTTTCTCTTGATATTATTCTAATTCCAAACTACCGCCATTTGTCGCCTTTATTTTGGTTTTGGGCGGGATATTGGAGCGTCGGTTATTTGGCGGTCTTGGGAGTTTTCTGGATTTTAAACAGCAAGAACCGGTCCAGAGGCGAAGAGCTTAAGGCATAGGGCAAAAAGCCAAAAACGCTGGAATAAAAGCCCGCTTGATTAGGGATGTTCGATGAGCCCATGAGCCGCAGCGGAATCGGGTCTTGAATCGTGATTTCGTTAAACTGCTTCATTTGTCCGGCCAAGGCAAAAGGGAAAATTAAATTGGTGTTGACCTCTGGAGTAATGAAAATATCGCCTGCTTTGATATTGTTGGGCGGCCAATTTTCCTCTCTGGCGCCGGATTTTTCCATGTAATATTGAAATCCCCAATGCCCGGTAAACCATACTGTTTCCCCTTTTGATGTGTCATGGAGATTGACCCATTGCACGAATTTTTTTTGGGAGTTTGCATAGGCAAAATCAACTTGTCTGAGCGTAAGACTCAAGGACAACGTTAGCAGAAAAGAGGCGGCCATAATGAATCGAAGCGTTTTTGCCTCAAATTCCAATTCTATTTTTTCCGCGATGCCAAAAATTAAAGGCGGAAGGATAAAGATAAATATCCGAGCCGCTATACTCCAATAAAGGGCGAGTTGAAGAAGGCTTGCGGCGAAAAACCAGCTTGTCCACAGCGTCTGGCCTTTCTCTTTCTGGGCGGTAAATAATTCTCTAAGCGAAATGAGGGCCAGATATGAAAAAACGATTCCCGTCCCGCGCTGAAAATTAGAAATCAAATGGTTGGGCGCGTCAAAAAAAGGCAGGAAAAGGATTAGAGAGGCTAGAAAGCAAAGAGCGTGGGCCTTGGTATTTTTTTTCAGGGATAAAAGTGGCCACAAGCTCGCCGCTATTGCCAAACCCCCGGCAAAGGAGAGAAAAGACCTGGCTCTATATAAAGGAAGCAGCGCGAGATTGGGAGTGGAGAATACTCCGGCGATGGCGCTTAAAGCGGCATCGTTGGTGATGCGGTCGTAGAAAAGATAGAGGAAAATTCCCAAAAAGGAGATAAAAAAGTAGGCGGTTATTTTCCGAAAGGGCATTTTTTTCTCAAGACAATAGGCTAAGGCCGGGAAGACGAGAAAAAGAGCGGCGTATTTAGAGAGAAGCGCCAAGCTTAAGGCCGACGCTGAAATCCAATACCATTTGAGATTTTTATCTTCAAAGGCGCGAATCAAGGCGTAAAGGCAAGCGAAAGAAAAAACCGCCATTAGTTTTTCGGGCATCAAATGCGGCAGGTTAATGAGGTAAGCCGGCGAGGCCAAGACAATTAAGGTCGGTCCAAGAGGGCGTTTTAAAAAACGGGCGGCAATCAGGTATAAAAAAAGCGCGCTGATGAGATCAAGCGGGGTGAAAAGCGCCCTTAAGAGCCAGAGTTTTCCCTTGGAGAGATAAAGTCCTAAAGCCAGAAGATAATGAAATAAAGGAGGCGTATTGTTGATTTTTGCGTATAAAACGCTTTGCCCATACCAATTAAAATTAAAGTTAAAGGGGCTTAAGGGATCTTTGAGAATGTGTTTTGCGACCGCCAGAAAAAAGGGTTCGTCAATGTGAAGGGGTTGCCTGATGCCTGAAAGGGAGATTACAAGGGAAAAGAGTAGGACAATTCCGACTTCAATCTTTAAATTTCTTTCTTCTTCCACCTTTGAATTTAACCATATTGATGCGAAGTTTCATCATGAGGCTTTTTGGTATATTGACAATTAAAATTAGTTAATGGTTAAATAGTTTAAGATTAAACTAATATTTATGCCTAGTCATTATAAAGGAAATCCGTCAGTGACGCGTTCTCTCAACGCTTTCATTAATTTAATGCGCGCTTCTGAATCGGTGATTTCAAGGCTTCAAAGGCGTTTAAGCGCGGAGGGCTTGACCGCGGGGCAATTTGGCGCTCTTGAGACTCTTTTTCATCTGGGGCCTCTCTGTCAAACGGAACTTGGGAAAAAACTTTTAAGGACAGACGGAAATGTGACGATGCTGGTTGACCATTTAGACAAGCGGGGTCTTGTTCGGCGCGTTCGAAAAGGGCAAGACCGGCGTTTTGTCAGCGTTCAATTGACGGCAAAGGGAAAAAACCTGATTCAAAAAATATTTCCACGCCATGCCAAGGCCATTGAACAAGAGATGTCGGCTTTGTCGGCTTCAGAGCAGCAAACTCTTAGGAAATTGTGTCGAAAACTTGGATGGAGAGATGAAATCAAAACAAAGGAGAAGAAACAATGAAAAAATGGTTAGGGCTTCTGCTTGTTAGCGCCTTGGCGTCGACAGCAGCGGCGGAGACGTATCAGATAGATCCTGTGCATACGACGATTAGCTTCAGCGTCAAGCATATGGTCATTAGCCGGGTAGAGGGGCGTTTCGATAAATTCTCGGGGTCGGTGACCTATGTTCCCGGGAAACCGAAACTCTGGAAGGCCGAGGCTCATATTGATGCCGCTTCCATTGATACGCGCATTAAGATGAGAGATGACGACGTTCGTTCTGATCATTTCTTGGATGTTAAAAAATATCCGGAAATCGTGTTTAAAAGCAAGAAAGTTGAGCATGTCAAGGGAAATACCGCCGATCTTCTGGGCGATCTGACGATTCACGGAGTCACAAAACCGGTGATTCTAAAAATCAAAATCGGCGGAGTGGTTAAAGATCCTTGGGGAAATCAGAGACTGGGAGCGGTGGCGGAAACGAGCATTAACCGCAAAGACTTCGGCCTGATGTATAACAAGGTTTTAGAGAGCGGCGGCTTATTGGTCGGAAACAGAATTAAAATCAAACTAGATGTCGAGGCGATTATTCCGCCAAAATCAAAAAAATAAAAGGAGCCTTCAATGAGCGAACCGAAAGTAGCGCAGAAAGCGCCATATGTTAAAGACGAGAAACCGGGGAAATATGCCTGGTGCGCGTGCGGGCATTCAAAAAATCAGCCCTATTGCGATGGGAGCCATTCCAAGATGAACACCGGAATTACTCCGATTATCGTTGAGTTGACCGAGGCCAAAAAAGTCGCTTGGTGCGGGTGCAAACAATCGAAAACCAAGCCCTATTGCGACGGGACTCACAAACACCTTCCTTAAAACGGAAAAATAAGCGGGAATTGAAGTTTGCTTCAGTTCCCGCTTTTATTTTGTTTGAACGTGATATAATAAAGAGAGTTCATGAACAACCGCCCTTGGACTGTGGATGATTCCGCCTCTATTTATAACCTCAAAGGATGGGGGCTAAAGTATTTCAGAATCACTCCCGAGGGGCGTCTTGCCGTCCACCCGCGCTTTGACATCGAGCATCCTATCGAGATTCGCAAACTCATCGACGACGTTTTAAGCCGCGGCTTGCGCTTGCCCGTTCTTTTTCGCTTTCAGGATCTTCTTCGCCATCGCGTCGAGCTTTTAAACGAAACCTTTAAAAAAGCGGTTTCGGATTTTAAATACAAGGGCCGCTATTACGGCGTTTATCCAATTAAGGTCAACCAATTACGGGAAGTGGTGGAAGAAATTTTGGATGCCGGGGCTCCCTATCAATTTGGTCTTGAGGCCGGAAGTCTGGGAGAGTTGGTCGCTGTTTTAGCGATGAACAACTCGGAAGGGCTGACGATTCTCAACGGCTATAAAGATGAGACGATGATGCGCCTGGCGATGATTGGGACTAAGATCGGGAAAAAAGTCATTGTTGTCATTGAAAAGCCGGGAGAACTGGGGCTTTTAATTAAGGCGGCTCGGGACCTCAACGTCGTTCCCACCATCGGGATTCGCGTTCGCCTTCAGACCGAGGGAAGCGGGAAATGGAAGTATTCAAGCGGTCATTCCGCCAAATTTGGCTTGACCACCTCCGAAATTTTAGAAGCCGTCTCCGAGCTTAAATCTGCGGGGCTTGTTTCCTCCGCCAAGCTGTTGCATTTTCACATCGGATCTCAAATTACCAATATCCAGACCATTAAAGACGCCGTCAAAGAGGCTTCCCGGGTCTACGCTAAGCTCCGAAAAATGGGAGTGGAGATGGAGTATCTTGATTGCGGCGGCGGCCTGGGGGTTGATTACGACGGCTCTCACTCCTCGGTCGACAGTTCCGTCAATTACAATTTAAGAGAATACGCCCGGGCTTTAGTGATGACGATTCAAGAAGTGTGCCGGCAGGAAAAAGTTCCCGAGCCCCATATCGTCACCGAGTCGGGGCGTTCCTTGGTCGCGCACCACTCAATGCTGGCGGTCAACGTCTTTGGCCTTATCGAAGGCGGAGCCCGGCCAACCGAGTTTCCCCCCTCGGAAGAGGAACATGAGATCGTCAAATCCTTGCGCGCTCTGTTTTCCGATTTAAATCCCAAGACCATTGTCGAGAGCTATCACCAAGCCGTTCAAAAACGCGACGAGGCGTTTTCTCTGTTTAATTTGGGATATTTGGGCCTTGAGGACCGCGCCAAGGCGGAAACTCTTTTTTGGAGTTTGTGCCGGGAAATTGGAGGCGTTCTGGCGAAAATCAAGGATGTTCCCGACGACATTGTTGAAATGTCGAAGGCTTTGCGCGATCAATATCTATGCAATTTTTCTATTTTTCAATCCTTGCCCGATAGCTGGGCCATTGGGCAGCTTTTCCCGATTATGCCGCTGGAGCGCTTAAATGAAGAACCCACTCATCGGGCGGCCTTAGTTGACATCACCTGCGATTCCGATGGAAAAATTTCCCAATTTGCCTGCCACCGCAAGGCCGGCGGAACCCTTCCCCTTCATCCGATTAAAAATGGAGAGCCCTATTACCTTGGGGTTTTTCTGATGGGAGCCTATCAAGCGACGATGGGCGATATCCATAATCTTTTTGGCCGGGTCAGCGAGGTCCATGTTTTTGAAGACCCGACCGAGCCCTCCGGATATTACATCGAAGAAATGATTCAAGGACAAAATGTCAGGGATGTCCTTCAAAGCATTCAGTATAGCGATTTTGAATTGGTTAAAATGCTTAAATCCGCCATTGACTCACGGGTGCGTTTGGGCGCGATTAAGCCGCGAGAAGGCGTTGATTTGCTGGATGAGTATGAAGCGGCGATGAAAAAGTATACTTACATCGATTATGGAAATACGCCGAAGGCTTGGGCGCGGCGCGCGACCGACATCGCTCCAAAATCTAATTTTGTCGAGACATAGGCCTCGCAATTGGTCATATTATTTCTTTGCGAGGTCTTAGATTGAAACCATCGCGCGGGCTGTATTTACATATCCCTTTTTGCTCCATCAAATGTTTTTACTGCGACTTTACGGCATTTTCCGGACAAAAGAAAATCGTTTCCCGCTATCTTAAGGCCTTGGATCAAGAGGCGTCTTTTTTTCCTAATTTTAATCCCGACACTCTCTATATCGGCGGCGGAACTCCTTCCGAATTGTCGGCGGAAGAATTGCGGGTTCTTTTTAAAATGATTCGCTCTCGCTTTCCTAAAGCCGACTTTAAAGAAGCGACTTTTGAGGCCAATCCGGAAAGCTTGAATATAGAGAAGATTAAAATTCTAAAGGACTCTGGCGTTAACAGGATAAGCCTGGGCCTTCAAACCTTGGATGATCGTTTGCTTAAATCCATCGGGCGCCGGCACTCATCGAGCGATTTTCTTTCTGTTTTTTCAAGTCTCAGAGAAACGGGCAATTTTTCTATTTCCGTTGATTTAATGTTTGGGCTCCCGGAACAAAAGCTCGAGGACCATCTGCGGAGTTTAAAGCAAGTTCTTGATTTGTTTCCGGAACACCTGTCTCTCTACGGCCTTCAGGTCGAAGATTGGACCTTGTTTTCAAAAAGGAAAATCAGTGTGGATGAAAGTCTTGCGCGAGAAATGTTTGAAGGCTCTATTGAAATCCTAAAAACGGCGGGCTTTGTCCATTATGAAGTATCGAATTTCGCGCTTTCGGGCTTTGAATCTTTGCATAATAGGATTTACTGGAGAAATGGAGAATACTTGGGCTTGGGTTGCGGATCGGCTTCTTACTTAAACGGGATGCGAACGATGAATGAGGATCGCCTTGTCTCCTATTGCGCTCAAATTGAATCCGGAAAGCGCGCGATCGCTTCATCGGAAAAACTCGAAGGAATCGAGCGTCTGGGCGAAATGGCCTTTTTGGGGCTACGGATGTTGGAAGGCTACGTTCCCCCGCCAGAGTCCCGCCAGGTTTTCGCGCCCCAATGGGATTCCTTGATTTCCCGCGGCCTCATTGAAAGGCGCGGAGAGGCTTTCCGATTGACTCAAGAAGGCGTTTTTCTCGCAAACCAAGTGTTTATGGAGTTCGTTTCTCCGTTTAATCAAATCTCAAATAGCGAGGCCCTTGGATGAAAACATTTGTTCTGGACACCAACGTTATTTTGCACGACCCGCTGGCCCCGTTTTCTTTCGCAGGTTCCCGCGTCGTAATTCCTCTAGGGGTCATAGAAGAACTGGATTCTTTTAAGCGCTCTAACGATGAGCGCGGGCGCTCCGCGCGCTTAGTGGCGCGCAAACTGGATGAATTGCGCCAAAAAGGGCGGCTTTCGGATTGGGTGGATTTAGAGC
>JAJZJF010000072.1 GCA_021810245.1 bacterium | reverse complement strand
GGCGCGCGTTCAGCTTCTCTTTTGCCGTTTAAAAATTTAAAGTTGATTGTCATTGATGAGGAACAGGATGAGTCTTTCAAACAGGAAGGACAAATTCCTTATTATCATGCCCGGGATGTGGCCTTTTTTAGGGCCCAAGCCCACCGGTCTCTCCTTGTTTTAGGGTCGGCAACCCCGTCTCTGGAATCTTGGAGTCAGGCAGAAAAAGGAGAAATTGAACTCATCGAGATGTCTCGGCGGGTTTCTGTGATCGCGCGCCCTTCGGTCGTCACGGTTTTTCCGCCAGCGCAGGGAAAAACTCTTTCCAATACTCTCGTGGCCAAAATCCAAGAGCGGCTGTTTAGACGAGAGCAGGTTATTTTGTTGGTCAATCGCAGGGGCTTTTCAACTCTAATTTTGTGCTCTCGATGCGGTTGGGCCGCGCGGTGTCCTTCTTGCGGAGTCGCCAAGATTGCGCATGAAAGCTCCGATGGGAAATTATTCCTGCAATGCCATCATTGCGACGCGAAAACGCCGTTGCCTCAAAGTTGCGAAAAATGCGGCCATGCCGTCTTAAGAGCCATCGGGGCGGGGACCCAAAAAATTGTCAGCGAACTTAAATCGGTTTTGCCGATGGGAAGAGTCTTGCGCCTGGATCGAGATTCCTTGAGCGAAGACAATAAAGAAGAAAAAAAAATATACGAAAAATTCTTGAGTCAGGAGGCGGATATTTTAGTCGGGACCAAACTCATCGCCAAAAGTTTTCATTTCCCCAATGTGACTTTAGTCGGCGTTGTCGATTCGGATTTGATGCTGTCGATGCCGGATTTTCGGGCTTCAGAGCGGGCGATGCAGCTCTTAGCCCAGGTCGCCGGGCGTTCCGGCCGCGCCGATAAGCCGGGAGAAGTCATTTTGCAGACTCTTTCCCCCGCTCATCCCGCGGTATCCCAGACCATTTCCGGAGATTACGCGCGTTTTGCCGAGGAAGAATTAAAAGCGCGCAAGGAGTTGCGTTATCCGCCTTATTGTTCGCTGACCCGTCTTGTTTGGGAGTCTGAGGAAAAGGCGAGAGTCCGGCAGGCGGCCACGGATGCGGCTGAAATACTAAAAGACGTCCTTAAAATTTCAGGGCATGAATGTGTTGGCCCCTCTCCGTGCGTGCTGTCTATGTTGAGAGGCTTATACCGCGAACATCTTTTGATTAAGTCTCCCAGCGAGCGCTGGCAAGAGGCTTTGTCCGCGGCGCGAAATTTGAAAACGCCTAAGGGCGTTTACTTTAAAATTAACAGCGATCCCTACGATCTTTTTTAATGCTAAAATGGACGAAATGAATTTCAAAGATTCTTTGGCGGCGCTGACACGTGGATGCGTCTCTTTAATCGATGAAAAAGAATTAGAGGGTTTGCTTGAATCTCGCCGCCCTTTGCGGGTAAAACTTGGGGTTGACCCGACCTCTCCGGACTTGCATCTGGGGCATAGCGTCGCTCTTTCAAAATTGCGGGCTTTTCAAGACTTGGGGCACAAAGCCATTTTGATCATCGGAGACTTTACGGCCCTCATTGGAGATCCCTCCGGGCGCGATTCGACAAGGCCTTCTTTAAGCCTTGATGAAATCCGAAAAAATGCCGAGACCTATAAGTCCCAAGCTTTTAAAATATTGGATCCAGATAAAACCGAGATTCGCTATAATTCCGAGTGGCTTAAGCCTTTCATGAGCGAAGGACTTCTTCCCGCGCTCAAATCGATCACTGTCCAGCAAGTTTTAGCGAGGGAAGATTTTAAGCAGAGGCTTAAAGACAATTCCCCGTTGACGATGCTGGAAACTCTCTATCCGGTCTTTCAAGGCCAGGATTCGGTGGCGGTCAACTCCGATATTGAGCTCGGCGGCAACGATCAGCTGACCAACCTTTTGATGGGAAGGAGAATGCAGGAATTAGCCGGACAAAAACCGCAGGTCGTGATGACCGTCCCTCTGCTCGTGGGTCTTGACGGAGTCAAAAAAATGTCAAAATCATATGGGAATGCGATTGGCTTGACAGATAGCCCACGTGATATTTTTGGAAAAACGATGTCTTTGTCGGATGATCTGATGATCAGTTATTATGAGCTTTTGACGAACCTCAATTTAGATGAGGCGCGCGCCTTGCACCCAATGACGGCCAAAAAGAACTTGGCGCAGATATTAACGGCGCGTTTCCATGGAGAACAAGCGGCCCTTGAGGAAAGAAATTTTTTTGAAGAGACCTTTTCAAAAAAGCGTCTTCCGCAGGACATCCCCTCAGCTGTTTTTTCGCCTTCGGTCAGTCTTATTGAGATGATTTTAAAATCCGGGGCCGCCAAATCAAAAAACGAGGCGCGGAGGCTTTTAGACCAAGGAGCGGTCAAAATAGACGGAAATAAGGTCACCGAAGATCGTCTGGAACGCCTTCCGCAAAAATTCATCTTGCAGGCGGGAAAACGCCATTTTCTGTCGGTTGAAGTTATATCGGAAAAAGAGGAGATAAAATGAAAAAAAAGACTTATCTTGCAGTCATTGCTGCGCTTGGGTTTTCTGTCTTTTCAGGAAAACTTCAAGCTCAAAACCAACCGCAATCGTGGGATGCCAGGATCACTTTTCTTAAAGGAAGCGTTGATTTTTATCCGGCTAAATCTCCGCAGCAGGGATATGCCGCGGTTCCCGGGCTTCCGCTTGAGTCTGGAGACCGAATTGTAACCAACGCTGACGGCCAAGCCCAAATCGCTTTCAATGGAAGCGGGGTCATCAGCCTGGCGCCTAATTCCAGTTTGACCGTCAAAGCGTTGAGTCAGGCCAAGACCTCTCTTTTTCTGGGCCTGGGAAATATTATCGCCAAATTCGACCATCTCTTGTCTGCTCAGAATCTTCAAGTTCAGACTCCGATGGCGGTCGCCGCGATTCGCGGGACGGAGTTTGGCGTAGGGGTTTCCCCAAAACGCGTCTCAAAAATCGGGGTGTTTGACGAGGGCAAGGTTGAAGTGACGAATCATTCCGGTCATCAATTCTTAAAACCGCATCAAGAGCTCTCGGTGAAATCCAAAAACGAGAAACTTCCCCATCCGCATCCTCTCCGTTATTTCTTGAAATATAAAAAACAGATGCTCGATGTTCGCAAATCCTTGGCCTCCGTTCATCTGAAGTGGAAGCAAAAACATAAAGATGTTTTCAGACAATCAGGTCCTAATCGCCATGCCGTTCGGAAGAGCTTTATGCGCCAAATGAGAAAATTGGGTAGGCAGGGACGACGTTTTCATGTTCAAAATAGAAATCGCCGTCGTCATTTTCGCCCTAACTCTGGACAATAGAGTTTTATGCCTGTCTTAGAAAAATCGCCGGGAGAGAAAGAAGACATCGCGCCTTTGACCTTATCGGGGATTCCGGTTCGTTTAATTTACGGGCCGGAAGACCTCTCCCCGATTAATTTTGAGGCCGCTATTGGGCGGCCTGGGCGCTATCCTTTTACTCGAGGGCTTAAAAGCGGGGGATACCGCGCCGGGCATTGGACGATGCGGCAATTTGCCGGGCATAAGACCGCTAAAGACACCAACGAGCGCTTTAAGTATCTGCTCGCGCATGGAGAAACCGGCCTTTCAACCGCTTTTGACTTGCCAACATTGATGGGGCTTGATTCCGACGATCCCCGTTCTTTGGGAGAAGTCGGACGGGAAGGCGTGGCGGTGGACAGCTTGGCCGACATGGAGGCCTTGTTTTCCGGAATCGACATTGCCAAGGTTTCAACCTCGATGACGATCAATTTACCGGCTCCGATTCTTCTCTGCATGTATTTAGCGGTGGCTAAAAAGCAGGGGGTTCCATTTAAGCGCGTGCGCGGAACCTGCCAGACCGATATTCTAAAAGAATACATCGCTCAAAATGAGTATCTGTTTCCCCCGGAAGCCTCTTTGCGGATTGTTTTAGACACCATTGAATTTTGCGTGCGGGAGGTTCCGCGTTTTTATCCTATTTCCATTTCCGGCTATCATATCCGGGAAGCCGGGGCCGACGCGGTTCAAGAATTGGCCTTTACATTGGCCGATGGGCGAGAGTATGTCGAACGCTTAATTAAAAGGGGGCTTAACGTCGATGATTTTGCCTCGCATCTTTCATTTTTCTTCGATGTTCACAATTATTTCTTTGAAGAGATAGGAAAATTGCGGGCGGCCCGCAGAATTTGGGCGACGATGATGAAAGAGGAGTTTGGCGCCCAGAGGGAAATCTCATGGATGCTTCCCATGCATTGCCAGACCGCCGGCGTGAGTTTGACGGCGCAGCAGCCTTTGACCAATATCGTGCGCGTCGCCTATCAGGCTTTGGCCGCGGTCTTGGGAGGAACGCAGAGCTTGCACACGAATTCTTATGACGAGGCTTTGTCCTTGCCCACCGATCAGGCGGTGCGCATAGCTCTTAGAACCCAACAGATTCTCGCTTTTGAAAGCGGCGTTACCGACACGCCGGATCCTTTCGGCGGATCTTATTACTTGGAATCATTGACCGATGAAATCTTTTCCCGCTCATCTGCCCTGATAAAGAAGATTAAGGATTTAGGAGGAGTGGTTCCCGCCATTGAAAAGGGCTTTTTTCATAGGGAAATCGCCGAGACCGCTTATCGTTTCGAGGTTGATTTAGCGGAAAAGAGAAGAAAAATTGTCGGCGTCAATATTTTCGCCTCGGATTCTCAGAGGCCGAAGATTTTGGAAATCAAAAATTCGGTTGAGGCTCGCCAGGTTCGTTCCTTAAAAAAACTGCGCAAGTCAAGAGACAATGAGGCCGTTAAAAAAGCTTTGGCGCGAGTTAAAGATGCGGCTCTTGGGACGACGAATATTCTTCCTTCGATTATGGAAGCAGTGGAATCTTACGCGACCGTCGGAGAAATTGTTTCCGTTCTCAAAGATTCTTTTGGAGAATGTCCTGTTTTTGGCAATTAGGCTTCAGTTAGAAACGCGGTGAATAGAAGGCTCTTAGTCGGATTGGGCGCGGTCTTAGTTTTTATTTTTCTTCTGCTTTTCCCCCTCAAACCCAAGGAACAGGTTTTGGTCAACCTCCCCGAAGGGGTTTCCGCCGCTCAAGCGGCGACGATTCTTAAAGACAAAGGCATTATCGCCTCAAAACTGGTCTTTCGCGCGGCGGCAAAATTAACCGGGGTTGACCGCCATATCGAGGCCGGCGTTTATCAACTTGAAAAACATATGTGGCTTTTCTCGCTTTTAAAAATCCTGGATGAAGGCTCGACTCGGGGAATTAAGGTGGTGATCCCAGAGGGCTTCTCTGCCCGCCAGATCGCGGAAAGACTTGAAGCCTTAGGCATTTGTCCGGCCATTGACTTTGAAAATTACGTGGCGGCTAGGAGTTTGGAGGGCTATCTGTTTCCATCAGCGTATTATTTTGATCCCAATACTCCTTCTTCCAAGGTCGCGCAGAAAATGGAAGATGAGTTCTTTCGCGTGATTGGAGCGGCTTATCAGAAAACAAGTCCCAAACCCTATCTGAATTTCCGCCAAGCGGCGATTTTAGCTTCTATTATTCAAAGAGAAGCCGTGTTGGATAAAGAAAGACCAATGATCGCGGCGGTTTATATCAATCGCTTAAGATTACGCATGAAATTAGAAGCCGACCCCACCGTTCAATACGCTTTAGGGCGTTGGAAAAAAGAATTGACAAAGAAAGATCTCAAAGTCGATTCTCCCTACAATACCTATATTTATTACGGGCTCCCCCCTGGTCCCATCTGCAGTTTTGGGCTTAGTTCTTTCTTGGCGGCTCTTAATCCGGCTCAAACAGACGCTCTCTATTTCGTCTCCGATGGAGAAGGCGGACATCGTTTCGCCGCGACCAACGAAGAACATTTGCGCAATAAAGAATTGTTTAAGGAGGCTGTGCGCAAAAATAAAGAAAAAAAAACACATTCCGTCCATTGACAGAAGAGAAGAATTGATAATAGAATCCTAGAGAAGTGAAATTTATCCAAAAGGAGACAAAATGAAAAACTGGAAGGGTTGGTTGTCTGTTGCTGTGTTGGGAGTGTTTTGCGTTTTTTTAAGCGCGCCTCAGGCTCATGCGGCAAAACATAAGAAGCATAAAAAGCATAGCGGTGAATCTGTTCAGTCATCTCAACAAGCCCCAGCGGCTCCTCAGGGAGATGATTACGTCAACATCGGAAAAGTCGGGGTCGGTCCTTCTCTTGACTCGGCTTTAGTCCCATTGACCACCGAAGGCGGAGAATCCGAACAATGGGGAACTTTTGATGGCCGATATTGGGTCAACAATAAGTTTGGGTTTGACGGCGGCTTCGGATTGGGCTTTCCTCAGATCAGCCCGAAAAGTTCAACTCTGATTGCGTTGCGGGCCGAAGGTATGATGGCTCTTAAAGAGACTCGGCAGAATATCTTTTATGCCGATGCGGAAATTCTTCCGATGTTTACTTCCGGCAATGGCAGCAGCACTTCTTTCTGGGGCATTCAAGGCGGGCTTGGCCTTGAACATGCGGTTAAAGACATGCCTGTGAGCTTTTACACGGAATGGGAGCCCTTGTCTCTCGATATTTTCAGCGCCGGCGGCGGTTCTTCCTCAAATACCAGTTTCGGAATTTTAGGAGGAATCATGAATTTTACCATCGGTCTTCGCTACTACTTCTAACAATTGACAATAAAACCCGGGTTGACTCGTCGACCCGGGTTTCTTTTTTTGTTAAACTATCTCTATCTTCCATGATCCAGAGTTTGATTTATTCCTTAATCGGAACCCCGAGCGAGCGGACTCTCAAGAAGTATCGTCCTTTGCTTGAGGCGGTTAACGCGCTTGAAGCGCAGGTTCAGTCTTTACCGGATGAGGCGTTTCCCCAAAAGACCGTCGAGCTTAAAGAGAAAGTTCGGCAGGCGGTCGAAGATAAAATGCCGCAGCAGCTGCCGGAAGACGAGGAAGCAAAAGAGAAAATTATTAAGGCCGTCTGGCAGGAAGTTTTAGACGGGTTTCTGCCGGAGGCTTTCGCTCTGACCCGAGAAGCCTCCCGGCGCTCCATTGGGCTTCGCCAATTTGACGTTCAGATACTTGGCGGAATTGTGCTCCATAACGGGGCGATTGCCGAGATGCGAACCGGGGAAGGAAAGACCTTGGTCGCGACGGCCCCCGCCTATCTTAATTGTTTGCTCAATAGAGGAACCCATATCGTGACGGTCAACGATTATTTGGCCAAGCGCGACTGTGAATGGATGGGCAAGGTTTTCCGTTTCTTGGGCTTGACGGTCGGATATGTTCAGCATGACATGCCTAATGAAGAACGCCGGGCGGCTTACGCTTCGGATGTGACCTATGTCACCAATAACGAGGTCGGTTTCGATTATTTAAGGGACAATATGGTCGTCAGAAAAGAGGACCGGGTCTTAAGGCCTCTTCATTTCGCGATTATCGACGAAGTTGATTCAATTTTAATTGACGAAGCGCGAACCCCTTTGATCATTTCAGGCGCGGCCGAAAAATCGACCGATCGCTACGCCATTATTAACCGGATCATCCCCGCCCTCAAGGTTCGCAAGATTACCGAAGAAGAGGAAATTCAGGCCAAATACACCGGAGAGGATCTCAGTAAGGGTTATGACGCGATTGTCGATGAGAAAAACCACACCGCGGTTTTAACCGAAGACGGCATACAAAAGTGCGAAAAACTTCTGGGGATTCCCAACCTCTATGATGATCTGGAAGGGGAGTGGGTTCATCATATCACTCAGGCCTTGCGCGCGCATCATCTTTATTCCAGGGATGTCGATTATGTCGTCAAAGACGGCGAAGTCATTATCGTCGATGAATTTACCGGTCGCTTGATGCCGGGCCGCCGCTGGTCCGACGGGCTTCACCAGGCGGTCGAGACCAAGGAACATTTGCCGCCCAAGGAAGAAAATCAGACCTTGGCGACGATTACTTTCCAAAATTTCTTTAAGCTTTACAAGAAAATGGCCGGGATGACCGGAACGGCGATGACGGAAGAAGACGAATTTTTGGAAATTTACGGCGTCCCCGTTTATGAAATACCGACGCATCAGAAAATGGTCCGGCAGGATTTTTCGGACTTAATTTATCGAACCGAAAGGGAAAAATACCGCGCGATTGCCGATGAGATCAAAGAGTTGTGGAAAACCGGCCGTCCTGTCTTGGTCGGCACGCGCTCAATAGAAAAATCAGAAAAACTCTCGGCGATGTTGCGTTCGGAAGGCATTCCCCATCAGGTTTTAAACGCGAAGTATCATGAGCAAGAAGCCCAGATCATCGCCCAAGCCGGACGCAAAGGCGCGGTTACCATCGCGACCAATATGGCGGGACGGGGAACCGATATTTTGCTCGGCGGCAATCCCCAGGATAAAGAAGAGTATGAATTGGTTAAAAGTCTGGGAGGCCTTCATGTTCTAGGAACAGAAAGGCATGAGGCGCGAAGAATCGACAATCAGCTTCGCGGGCGCTGCGGACGGCAGGGAGATCCCGGCTCTTCTCGTTTTTATTTGGCTTTGGATGATGAACTCATGCGTCTTTTCGGATCCGATCGCCTGTCGATGATCATGGAGAAATTGGGCATGAAGGAAGGCGAGGTTATTGAATCTCGCTTGGTTTCCCGCCAAATTGAAGGCGCGCAGAGGCGGGTTGAAACGCATCACTTCGATGTCCGCAAACAACTTTTAGATTACGACAACGTCATGAATAAGCAGCGAGAAGCCATTTATCGCTTGCGCAACGGCGTTTTAGATAATGAGACCATCACTCCTCAAATTTATCTCATGATGGAAGAAGACTTGAGAGATAAAATCGAAGAAATCGCTCCTGGAGATACCCATGCCGAGACGTGGGATATCCCCACTTTTAAAGCTTATCTCGAACGGGTTTTCGGCGTCAATTGGAGCGTCAGCCAAGAAGAGATTTTGAAATACGACAAAGCCTCTTTTCTGGAAGAGACCCTTAAGGCTGTTAAGGCGCTTTATCTCGAGCGGGAAAAAGAATTTGAAGGCTTTGATTTCCGGGAAATTGAGCGGATGATTCTCCTTCAAATGATTGATCGCGCATGGAAGGGACATCTCTATGATCTCGATCATCTAAAGAAATCCATCGGTCTGCGCGCCTACGGGCAAAAAGACCCTAAAATCGAATACCAGAGGGAATCTTTTATTCTCTTTGAGGCGATGTTGGCTAAAATTCGAGAACAAGTCATTGAGTACCTCTTTAAAGTGGAGGCCCCCAAGATCGCTCCGCCCCGCCCGGCTGTTGAGATGACGCTCAATCACCAAGAAGGGTCTCAAGGAGTAAAAAATGGGCGGGCTGCGTCCAAAAACGCTCTTGAGAAAGAATCGGGCGATTCCTTGCCTGAGCTGGCCAAAATTGGTCGCAATGATCCCTGCTACTGCGGTTCCGGAAAAAAATATAAGAAATGTCACGGCGCTTGAAAAAAA
>JAJZJF010000071.1 GCA_021810245.1 bacterium | reverse complement strand
ACGGTAATTGAGCCTGAGATGGCGAGATTGCCCCGGAATTTTTGGCAGGAGGCAAGAGGCAAGCACAGAAAAGCCGCGCAAATAAGCTTAGAACCTAATTGAATTTTCACGATTTCAAAGCAAGACCCGAAAAGTCTATCAATAAATTATAACATCTGTCGCGCAAGACCGAAAAAACCAATCTCGCCGAAAGCGCTTGGAGAATTTATTTGAGCGCGCTTAAAATCTCGGCGACGTTTCGCACGTGTCCCATGCGCGGAAACACGCGGGTAAGAGCATGTTCGTGGCCTTCCGCGCTCAGGCAAGACATGGCGTCTTGAGCGAAAATCTGCCGGAAGCCTCGCTCATATGCGGCCCGGGCAGTGCTTTCAACTCCGAAACAAGTCGCGATGCCGCCAAGGATGATTGTGTCGAGACCGCGGCGCCTCAGCTGGAGCTCAAGATCAGTGCCATAAAAAGCTCCCCACTGCTTTTTCGTCACGATATGATCCCCAGGCTGAACACCAAGATCGGGAGAAATCTCGGACCAATCGGCGGGGAGAGATTTCATCGTCATTGGAGAATCACACGGGATGTCCAGGCGATCTTTCCCGTCTTTGGCCATCGCGACCCTTACCCAGACGATAAAACCGCCTTTAGCGCGCAAATCATCGGCCAGCGCCTTGGCGTTTTTGACGACTTCTTGGGGCGAATGGGGCAGGGTGGGAAACCCCAAGATCCCTTTCTGTAAATCAATGGCAACGAAAGCGGTTTTTGACGGATTGATTTTGACTGGTTCCATATTATCCTCCGAATTCCATTTTAGCAAGAATCATTAAAGAAATCAGGAAGTTCTGAAAAGAAAGATTAATCCCGCCAGGACAAGAGTCATCTCAACGAGAATGACAAAAACTCTCTCGGGGATGCGGTCGACGATTTTCTTTCCCGTCCAGGAGCCTAAAATCATCAAGGGTCCCAGGGCCAGCCCGAAAGAGGCCGATTTGAGAGAGAGAAGATCGGTGCGTCCATAAATCGCTATTTTGGCGATATGCATCAGGACGGTGCACAGGGCTTCCGTTCCGATGAAGGCGCTTTTGACAAGTCCGTAGGACAGAAAAAACGGCACGATAAACGGCCCCACGCTGCCCACGATGGCGGATAGAAAACTAAAGACCGCGCCCACTCCGAGAAATCCGGCGGCCGGAAATTTTGGAATTTTTCGCGCGCCCGAGTGTCGCCAAAGCGCCGTCGCCAAAAGAAAAGCGCCCAAGACCCGAAGAATAAAAGAAGCATTCACGACTGAAAACAAATAAGCGCCGAGAATCGCGCTTGGCACGGCGGCCAATCCAAAATAACCGACGACCTTCCAGTCTAGAGATTTTCTGTGAAAATAGACCCGGCTTGCGTTTCCAATCAGCTGCGCGACCGTCAAAATGGGGATGGCGCCTTTGACTCCAAAAATTAAAACCAGGGGCGGCAGTAAAATCGCGGCTCCGCCGAAGCCGGTGACTCCAGCGAGGGTAGACCCCAATAAGGCCGCGATGGCGACCAAGGCCCAAGATTCAAACATGACGTTTTTATTTTACTTTACTTAAACTTTACTCGCGCTGAATCTATTTTGTAGCTTGAAATTGAACTTATGGCCGCTAAGACTTTTTTCGATGATGGCCGCCAGCATCCCACGAAAGCGGATTTAGAAGCCGCCCGGCAGAAGACCGTCAAGGATATAATCCGTCCACGGCTTCATGTTCTCTTCATCGGAATTAACCCCGGTCTCTACACGGCGGCGATCGGCCATCACTTCGGGAGACCCGGTAATCGCTTCTGGCCAGCTCTGAACCTCTCGGGACTATTGCGCCATCCGCTATCTCCCTATGAATCGGAAAAACTGCTTGAATCCAATATCGGCATCACCAACATCGTCTCTCGGGCGACAGCGCGGGCTGACGAACTCAGCCGCGAAGAGTTGAGGCGAGGGGCTCAGATACTCACGAGAAAGATTCTGCGCTATAAGCCTGATCATGCCGCCTTTCTGGGGCTTGGACTTTACCGCGACGCTTTTGACTTTCCCCGCGCTCGCCTCGGGCTTCAGCGGGAGAAAATCGGAAACACCCGACTCTGGGTTTTCCCCAACCCCAGCGGGCTCAACGCTCACTGGCAAATTCCGGACTACGCGCGGATGTTTAGGCGGTTGGAGATATAAAATTCTTTCTTCTCCGATAAAAAATGAACTACGACCTGACATTTCTACTTGCGGTCGACATGGCCTCCCGTGCAATTTGACAGAGACGAAGCCCCTTTGATATCTTGGTCTCAGTGGCCCGTCAAGACTATTGCGCCTTTTTAGGGCGCTTACTGCTCGCATTGACCTTTCTAGCCGCCGCGTTCGGAAAGATTCTCCATTTCGATGCGACGGCTCAAACCATGCTGGTATACGGAATTCCCTCGCCTTACTTTCTCTGCGCCCTGGCCATTTTAATTGAAGCCGCTGGCGGACTCTCCTTAGCCCTTGGTTTTTACAGCCGCTGGGGAGCCGCGCTTCTAACCGTATTTTTAATTCCGGTCACGCTCATCTTTCACGTCACTATAGACCAACGGACCCACTTAATCAAGAACCTCGCCATCATGGGCGGGTTGCTGATGGTTTTGGCTTTCGGCCCCGGCGCGCTGAGTTTTGATGGAGAAAGAGTTTTAAGATGAGCGATTACGTTCCTCTGGCGCGGAAATTCCGACCGCGGAATTTCGACGAAGTCATCGGTCAAGAGACGGTTTCAAAAACCCTTAAAAACGCGCTTAAGGCCGGAAAGATCTACCCCGCCTACCTTTTTACCGGACCGCGCGGCATAGGGAAAACCACCACGGCAAGAATTCTCGCCAAATCTCTCAACTGCTCAAAAGGACTTTCCCCCGAGCCTTGTCTCCAATGCGATTCCTGCCTGGAAATCGCGCGTTCAAATTCCCTGGACGTTTTGGAAATGGACGCGGCCTCTAACACCGGCGTTGACAATGTTAGGGAGGCGATTATCGAGACCTTAAGCCTGGTCCCCCACCGCGATCGCTACAAAATTTTTATTATTGACGAAGCGCATATGCTCTCAAGCGCCGCCTTCAACGCCCTTTTAAAAACCTTAGAAGAGCCGCCGCCGCGAGTCGTGTTTATCCTAGCGACCACGGAATCATCCAAAATTCCGCCGACGATTGTCTCCAGGTGCCAGCGCTTTCGCTTTCGCCCCCTCTCCAATGAGATTCTCGCGCAACATCTCGCTTCTATCGCCCAACAAGAAAAAATCGAGGCGGATTCTCAGGCCCTTTTTGTCTTGGCCCAGGCCTCCGAAGGCGCGGCTCGAGACGCAATTAGCTTGCTCGACCAGTGCCGCTCTGCCAGCCATGGCCCCTTAACCGAGACTTCCGTCAGAAATTTATTGGGATTTTCTCCAAAGGAAACAATTGAGAGTTTCGCCCAAGCTCTCATCGACAAGAACAAGGAAGATTTGGGAAAGCTCATCGTCAAGGCCGAGGAAGAGGGGCTGGACCCCGCTCAAATAATCAAGGATCTTCGCAATTTCTTCCACGAGATTTACCGCAGTTTTTATTCGCCCATCTCTCTTAAGAGCGCAACAGAAAACCTCAAGAAAAAAACCAGCCTTGAGGCCTTAACTTTTATTTTAAAAAGACTTAACGCCATTTCCCAAGACTTGCGTTTAAGCGATTCCCCCTTTCTCAATCTCGAGCTCGGCCTTTTTGGAACCGTGGAGGCAGCTTCGGATTTATCATCCTGGGTCAAGCGCTTGGAAGCTTTAGAAGCGCGCCTAAGCGCGGGGAAAATGCCGCAAAATTCTTCCCTCGCAATCGCGGACTCAGATTCAAATGCGGAGTCAGACGCTTTAGACGATTTCGCTCCTGACGAAATCTCTGAACTTTCAAATGAAACGGTAAAAAAGCCCGGCCCAGCCGCGCATTCGGACCTGTGGACTCAATTTATCAAATCCCTGGAATCGGAAAAGCCGGCGCTATCGTCTGCCCTTTCAAAGGCTGAATTATCGCAAGACTCTCCACAGCGCTGGCGCCTGGTTTTCGCGCAGTCTTTCGACGCCTCTCAAGCGAAAAAAAATTTAACCTTCATTCAAGAAGCCTTAAGCAAACTCGCGGGAAACCCCATCGCAATTGAAATCGCCGAAAAAGCTCCCGTGCGTTCTTCTGCCGCATCCAATCCCGCGGAGGAATCCTTTAGCAAGGCTCGGCAAATTCTCGGTGGAAGAATCGTTAAAAAATGAAATCATTTCAAAAACTGACCTCCGCTCTTAAACGCTTGCCGGGCATCGGCCCTAAACAAGCGGAACGAATGGCCCTTTTTCTGTTGCGCTCCCCGCAAAATGAGGCCGAAGGTTTAATCTCGGCAATCAGGGAAGCTAAAACCGCGATGCGATTGTGCCGGCGATGTCTTGATTTTACCGAAGAAGAACTTTGCCGCATCTGCTTGGATGAAAGCCGCGATCCCGCAATCTTATGCGTCGTCGAAGAGCCGCAAGACGTCGTCGCTTTTGAACGGGCGAGAAGCTATCGCGGGCTCTATCATGTCCTTCATGGAGCCTTATCCCCCTTGGACGGCAAATTCCCTCAACATTTAAAGATAGAAGAACTTCTCTCACGAGCCCGGGCGTTTTTGCCTGGGACAGGGGAAATCATTTTAGCGACCGACCCTGATACCGAGGGAGAAGCCACCGCCCTTTATTTAACCCGGCTTTTAAAAGAGGTCCCTGTCAAAATTACCCGCATCGCCCACGGCGTTCCCCTGGGCGGGGATATCGATTATTTGGATGAAAGAACGCTCTCGGAAGCGCTCACACGAAGACAAGAGGTATAACATGAAATACGAAAACATACTAGAAACCGTTGGAAACACGCCGCTGGTGCGACTCAACCGCATGACCAAGAATCTCAAGGCTTCGGTTTACGTCAAATGCGAATTCTTCAATCCCGGGGGCTCGGTTAAAGACCGAATTGGAATCGCGATGATTGAAGACGCGGAAAGACGCGGAATTTTAAAGCCCGGCGGAACGATTATAGAAGGAACATCGGGAAACACCGGCATTGGACTGGCGCTAGCGGCTTCCATTAAGGGCTACAAATTGATTTTTACGATCACCGACAAGCAATCGCGCGAAAAAATCAACCTTCTCAAAGCGCTGGGAGCGGAAGTCATCGTCTGCCCGACCGCAGTCGAACCCGAGGATCCCCAGAGCTTCTATTCCGTCGCGGAAAGGCTTTCCAAGGAAATCCCCAATTCATTTTACCCGAATCAATATTTTAATCCGGAAAACCCCAAAACCCATTACCGAACTACCGGACCCGAAATTTGGAAAGACACCGAAGGGAAGGTCACGCATTTTGTCGCCGGAATGGGAACCGGCGGAACCATCAGCGGAACCGGGCGCTATTTAAAAGATCAAAACCCAAAAGTCAAAGTCGTTGGCGCCGACCCCATAGGCTCGATTTATTACGAGAAAATAAAGTTTGACCGCAAAGGCGAGGCGAAGCCCTACGTGATAGAGGGAATCGGCGAAGATATGTTTCCGGCAACGATGGATTTAAAACTTCCCGATGACGTCATTCAGGTAACCGACCAAGACGCCTTTTTGACGACCCGAAGACTCGCCACCGAAGAAGGAATTTTCGCGGGCGGCTCCTCTGGAGCCGCGGTTTGGGCCGCATTGGAACTAGCCAAAAAGCTCTCCAGCAAAGACCTCGTCGTGGTTTTACTTCCCGACACCGGGATGAGATACCTTTCCAAAATCTACAACGATGATTGGATGGAAGAAAAAGAATACATCGAGCCCCCAAAAGCGCCAGTTACGCGCTGAGAGTTTTTCATGAAGGCGGTCGTTCTTGAAAATTTCGGAGGGCCCGAAAATCTCAAATGGACGGAGGTTCCAAAGCCCGCGCCCAAAGAGGGAGAGGCCTTGGTGCGCATCAGGTTTTGCGCGCTCAATCATCTTGATCTCTGGATACGGGAAGGAATTCCCTCCTATAAAATTAAATTGCCGCATATTCCGGGCTCGGATATCTCTGGCGAAATCGCGGAAATCGGCCCCGGGGTTTCTTCCGTCAAAGTGGGCGACCACGTGGCGGTCTCTCCGGGAAGATTCTGCAGTTCCTGCGATTTTTGCGTTAGCGGCCAAGACAGTTATTGTTCCCAATACGGAATTATCGGCGCCCAAGGCGGAGCGGGAGGCTACGCGGAATATATTTGCGTTCCGGAAAAATATTTATTGCCGCTTTCTCCTTCCGTCAGTTTTGCAGAAGGCGCGGCCTTTCCTCTCACTTTTTTGACCGCCTGGCACATGCTAATTGGATTAGGAAATCTGCGCCCCAACCAAATTGTCCTGGTCATGGGCGCGGGAAGCGGGGTGGGCAGCGCCGCCATTCAAATCGCGAAATGGAACAAGGCCTTTGTCATCGCCGCTTCGCGCTCGGAAGAGAAATTAAAAAAGGCCCAAGAACTTAAAGCCGACGCCGTCATTCATAGTCCGCCCCAAGACATCACGCGGCAAGTCATCAAAATCACCGGCGGGAAAATGGCCGACATCGTCTTTGAGCATGTGGGCCCCGCGGTTTTTGAAGCCGCGATTAAAAGCCTGGCTTTTGGCGGCAAACTCATCAGCTGCGGGTCTACCAGCGGCCCTGTCGTCAATTTGGACATGCGCTACCTCTTTAGCCGACAGCTTCAGATTTTAGGCGCCAAGATGGGAAACCTCTCGGAGATGAGAGAAGTCTCAAAGCTCATCAACCTCGGTCAACTGCGCCCGAGCATAGACAAGATTTTCCCCCTTAAAGACGCGGCGAAAGCCCATCAATATTTAGCCGAACAAAATCATTTTGGGAAGGTGCTCCTTGAAGTGGCTTGAAAATTTCAAACGTCTCCCTTCCTCTTTTGCCTGGATTTTTTTACTGGCCCTTTCGATGCCTTTCTGGAGTCTTGGCCATCCCTTAATTGAAGTTGACGACGCTAGATACGCGGAAGTGCCGCGAGAAATGATGGTCCTCAAGCATTGGGCGACTCCGACCTTGGATTATTTCGACTATGTCGAAAAGCCACCGATGGGCTATTGGCTGGCCATCGCCAGTTACAAGGTTTTTGGCGTCAACGAAGCCGCCGCCCGCCTTCCAACGGCGCTTCTCTCGGTTTTTGGAATTATTCTTTTAATCTGGACCGGAACCTGGCTGTTTGACTTTGAAACCGGGCTACTCTCCGGCATTTTTCTATCAACAAGCCTTCTTTATTTTTTTCTCTCCCATTACATCACCCCGGATTTGCCCCTCACCGTTTTTCTGCTGGGATCTTTCTCTCTGATTTTAAGAACCCTCCTTAATCCCCAAGACGCCTTTTGGGCCGTTCCGGGAGCTTGGGCCTTTTCGGCCTTGGCTTTCTTATCCAAGGGCCTCATCGGGCTGGTTTTTCCGGGCGGCTGGGCGATTCTGTCGGCTTTAGCCATTCCCGCTTTAAGAAAAAATTTTTCGCTGCTTTTTAAGCCCCAGGGAATTTTGCTATTTACGGCTCTTCTTTTTCCCTGGTTTTGGATCATGGAAAAACATCATCCCGGGTTTTTTAAATTCTTTTTTTGGGATCAGCATGTTCTCCGCTTTTTAACTCCCCAATATCACCGCTCAAACCCCTGGTATTTCTTTATTCTGATATTTCCGCTCGCCATACTGCCCTGGAGCCCCTTGGCCTTGAGCGGATTGTGGCAAGGAATTTCGGAAATCAAGAAAGGTCTTTCGGAAACATCCCTTGCCATTTGGGTTTTGATGATTATCGCTTTTTTCTCCATTTCCCACTCTAAACTCATCACCTATATCCTGCCCGTGATTCCACAGGCCTGTTTACTAGCGGCAAGAGAATTTAAAAAGCCGCTTGCGCGATGGGTTAAAAAAGCGGCCCTGGGCCTTTCCGCTATTTTTATTCTCGCTTCCGTTGGCTTTCTCATACTGCTCCACACGCATTTTAAGGCAAAAATAATCCCGCAAGGCCTTCCAAACCTAAACCTTAATATCGGTTGCGCCGTGGCTGTTCTGCTTCTTTTTACCGCCGCTCTTTGGAGCTTTGTTTTTGAAAAACAGCCGCCCTCTCAAGACATTGGCCCCCAAATTCCGCCAAGGCTATGGAAGCCTTTTCTCTGCGCCTACCTGGCTGGATTTCTAGGTCTCTACGCCTTTCAGTTTGACTCGAGCTTTCTAAGCGCGAAAGCCATAGGACACTTCATCAATGAATTTATCAGGCCAGGAGATTTGATCTATACCGACGGAATTTATCTCCACGGAATCCCGTTTTACACCCAGCGTCCGGTAGAAAAAGTGCTCAATTGGACCGGGGAATTAGCTTACGCGAAAAATCTGAAAAAAAATCAAGATCGTTTTGGAGACAATGCGGCAATCAAGGACTTGCCCATTGCCGGAAAACAAGTTTTCATTGTCCTTCAAAAGCGCGATATTGTCCCTGTCCTCAAACTAATCCAGGCCAAGAAAATGACCGGCAATAGAATTTATCTCTCCGGTCCCTGGGCCTGCCTCGATATTTACTAGACTAATCCTATATCTATATGCGCATTCGTTTTTCTCTTAGAAGCGAGGTCGCAATCAGTTTTTTCGCCGCATTCTTGATTTTGGCGGGGATAGGAGTCGCCTCTTATCAAAGCTTTTCAGGGCTGCTCAAAACCCAAGAGTGGGTGACCCACACCCAAGAGGATCTTCACCTTCTTAACCGACTCTTGTCGGAAATCGAGATCGCCGGAAGCGAACAAAGGCTTTATCTGATTACCGGACAAGAAAGATATATCGATTCCTATTCTAAATATCGCCAGCGGGCTCTAACGAGTTTAAAAAGAATCAACGCTCTCTTGGCTCCGCCGGATATAGGCCAGCAACAAATCACGATGCTTGAGCCGTTTATCATAGAGCGCTTTAAAATCGCCGATCTCCTCATTAAAATCCGGGAAAAAGACGGATTTCTCGCCGCCCAGAAAATCATCAAGACCGGACGGACAGACGGCATCACCAAGTTGATTAGAGATTATATCGAGAAGATCAAAGGCGAACAGCGAAAACGCCTGGCCGTTCGCGTCGCTATCGCGAGAAAAAGCGCTGAAAAAATGTCTTCGGCCATTACCGCCGCGATAGCCTCCGCGCTCATTTTTCTTTCCTTGGCGGCATGGATTATCTATCAAGATCTCAACGAAAGGCTGCGGCTGGAAGATGAACGCGCGCGCTTTTTCCGGGTCTCGGTCGATTTATTTTGCGTCGTCAATTTTGACGGTTTTTTTGAGCAAGTCAATCCCGCCTGGGAAAAAACCCTTGGATACTCTCCGGCTGAAATCATTTCTCGCCCCATTTTGGATTTATTCCATCCAGATGACCGGGCCGCCGCCATGCGCGAAATTGAGCGTTTGACATTGGGGTTTACGATCACCGATTTTGAGGCGCGCGCTCTTTGCAAAGACGGGGGTTCCCGCTACTTGCGTTGGAATGCCGTCGCCTCCCTTCCGGAACGCGTCATCTATTCCAGCGCCCGCGATATCACCGAGCAAAAAAGACTCATTCGGATGAAAGACGAAGTGATCGCGATGGCGACTCATGAAATGAGAAATCCCTTAACCGCCATTCACG
>JAJZJF010000070.1 GCA_021810245.1 bacterium | reverse complement strand
TTTCTTCTCGCTTCTCATGATATTCGGAGAAGCGGCAGCGCCGCCCTTGATTTAGCCTGGATTGCCTGCGGGCGGGCGGATGGTTTTTGGGAGTTTCGCTTAAACCCCTGGGATGTGGCGGCGGGTTGGCTTTTAGTCGAGGAGGCTGGGGGCCGGGTGACTGATTTTAGCGGCAGGCGTTGGCCTCATCCAAAGGCTTTCGGCCCTCAAACCTTGGCCAGCAACGGACGCATTCATTCGGAGATGCTCGCTTTCTTTAAAGGACTTAAATTTCCCAAGGATCTTGCCTAGGCCCTAAGGCGGCCTAAAGCCCCTGCACTCTTAAATCGTGAACCTGAATCAGCCCGACCGGGCGTCCCTTGTCTATCACCGGAAGGACGTTAAAAGGATTGCGTCTGTTTTCCATGATGGCGATCGCCTTAAAGACGGAACTCTCGGGCGATATGGAAGTGGGATGGGAATTCATGATTTTGCGGACCGGCAAATCGAGAATATTTTTTTTCTTTTCAAGAGCGACTCTGATATCGTAATCGGTAATTAAGCCGACAAAACGTCCGCGCGAGTTTTGAACCGAGGCCGCGCCGGCTTGAAGACGGGTAATTTCAACTAGAGCGCGCCTGAGCGGCCATTCGGCATCAACGACCGGGTTGTTTTCGCCCGAGCGCATTACGTCTTTAACGAGAAAAACAAGCCTTTTGCCGATTCTTCCGGCCGGGTGATTTTGAGCAAAATTTTTAGGGCCAAAATTTCGCGCCTTCATTAAAGCGACCGCCAACGCGTCTCCAACGGCCAAGGCAGCAGTTGTGGAAGCGGTTGGGGCTAAATTTAAGGGGCAGGCTTCTTCGCGGATGGGAGTGATGATGGCAACTTTTGAACTTTTCGCGAGAGTCGATGAAGGATTGGCGGTGATGGCGATCACGGAAACGCCAATGGATTTAAGAACCGGCAAAAGCTCGTTTAACTCTTCTGATTCGCCCGATTTTCCCAAGCAGACGACTAAATCCTGCTTTTGGATAAATCCAATTCCGCCATGCTTGGCCTCGGTTGGGTCTAGAAACATCGCCGGAGTTCCAGTAGAGGAGAATGTCGCCGCTATTTTTTGGGCGATTAAGCCGGATTTTCCAACCCCCATTAAAATCACCTTGCCTTTGCAGGCAAGGAGTAGCGACAAGGCCTTAAAATACTCGGGGCCCACCGATTCTCGCGCTTGGAGAATGGCATCGGCTTCAATTTTAAGCGTGCGCTCTATTTCTTTTTTTGCCGAGTTCTCAGAGACTTTTCTCACCAGCTCATTCTAGCAATTTAAAAAAGGCTCATTTTTGGGGCGTTGTCATGAAAATTTAACAGTTTTCGTTTACCCTACTCATATGCGAAAAGCGGAAGGGGCGCTTTTATGTCTTGTTTTGGGAGCGACTTTTATTGGAGCTGCTCCCCAGGAGAATGGGTCGTTGATTAGACAAGACCCTCTCTATCAAGAAGCGCAAAATTTCTATCAGCAGGAAAATTATGTCGCAGCCTTGTCGGATTTGATTCCCTTTATCCGTCAGAATCCGCGTTTTGCGGAAGGGTATGTCCTGTTGGGAAATATTCTTCTCTGCCAAGGAGATAAAATCAGATCTCAAGAATCTTTTGATAAGGCAAGGCATCTTGAGGACGGGGGAAAACCTGGAGTTCGGTCCTTGGAAGAGTTGCGGCCTTTAAACGCCAAAGATTCTATCGGAGACATTCCTGGGGAGGAAAAGTCTCCCCCATCCATACTAGAACAGATTAAAAATTACCTAGGGCTTGAGGAAAAAAAGAATTTTCTTTATTCCGGGACCATCGAGGCTGTCGAGGTTCACGTGGCTCCGCGTATCATGGCCAGGGTTGCCGAAATATTTCCGCGAGAAGGCGATCGCGTTGAAAAGGGGCAGCTGATCGCGACCTTGTCTTGTGGAGACATCCAAACGGAATTTGACCTAGCTCAAAAAAATTACAACCGCGGGCAACTCCTATTTGAACAAGGATCGGCGACTCAAGAAGATATGGACGCGCTTAAAGCCCGCTACCAGGAAGCCGAAATTCACCTTAATTGGTGCAAAATTTCCTCTCCTATCAGCGGCACGGTTCTCTATCGTCCGTTGGAGCCAGGGGATATGGCCGCGCCGCAAACGGTTCTTCTTTCTTTAGCCGATCTGCGCTCGGTTTACGCTTATGTCTATGTGTCTCAGCCGATGCTGGCTCGCCTATCTATCGGCGAAGAGGCGGTTGGGTATTTGCCGGAAATGAACATGAAGGCTTTCCCTGGGCATATAGAGTTTATCCGCCCCGAGGCGGAATTTACGCCTAAAAATGTCCAAACCCAAAAAGAGAGAACGCGCTTGGTCTACGGGGTGAAGGTTGCCTTTGACAATCCAGATAAAATACTAAAGCCCGGCATGCCTATCGAGGTGCGTCTTGGACCCTAAGACAGAGGGTGTTTCAATTGAGATTCGAGAAATTCATAAACGCCTGGGATCCAATCAAGCTCTGAGAGGGGCTAGTTGTATTTTATCCCCCTCGACTCTTCACGGGTTGATTGGCCCGGACGGCGCTGGAAAAACGACCTTGATGCGAATCTTGGTGGGACTTTTAAAGCCCAATCAAGGAGAAGTGATTTTTAAGCGCGCAGGCGTTCAGATATCGTTTAAAGAGGTGCGACCCCACATCGCATATATGCCCCAGTCGCAGAGCCTCTATTCCGATCTTTCGGTTTCCGAACACTTAGACTTTTTTCGAGTTCTCTATGACATTCCGCGCGCGTATTATCAGGAGCGCAGACGGGAATTGCTTAAAGCGACCGACATGGAAAACTTCGCCTCTCGTCCGGCCGGAAAGCTCTCAGGGGGGATGTATAAAAAATTGGGGCTGATGTGCGCTCTTTTGCCCTCGCCGGAAATATTATTGTTGGATGAGCCAACCACGGGAGTTGATCCTATTAGCCGGAGAGAATTCTGGAATTTGCTCTACCGCCTTCTTGCCCATAGCCCGATTCTGATTCTGGCGAGCACTTCTTATATGGATGAGGCTGAGAGATGCGGCCGGGTGCATTTGATGGAAAACGGCAAAATACTTGTTTCGGGAGAACCGCGTTCGGTTTTAGCTTCTGAAAAAGTGGATAGCTTTGAAGCCCTCTTTCTTAAACATGCGGCGGCTGTATGAATGAATATGCGGCAGAAGTCAGAAATCTGGTCGTGCGTTTTGGAGACTTCGCGGCGGTAGACGACATTTCTTTCTTGGTTAAGCGTGGGGAAATTTTCGGTTTTTTAGGCGCAAACGGCGCGGGGAAGACGACTACTATTCGGGTCCTTTGCGGTCTTATACGCCCGAGTTCAGGCGAAATTTTCGTCTCAGGGCATGACCCGAGAAAGGATATGGATGCCATTAAAGCCCGAGTGGGATATATGTCCCAGAAGTTTACTCTCTACAATGATTTGAGCGTGGATGAAAATATCTATTTTTCCGGAAGCCTTCGGAAGATGACTCGTTCTAAAATCGCCTCCCGCTCCAAAGAGCTTTTTAAATACGTTGAGTTTGACGCTTCTCCAAAAACCTTGGTCCGAAATCTATCCGGCGGAGTCAAACAGCGTTTGGCGCTGGCGATTTCAATGCTTCATGAACCTGAGATTTTGTTCTTGGATGAGCCTACCGCCGGGGTTTCTCCAGCTGCGCGACTCAAATTTTGGGATCTGATTCAGAAGGTTTCTTCCGAGGGGAAAACTGTTTTTATTACGACTCACTATATGGATGAGGCGGAACATTGCGGGCGCATTAGCCTGATGCGTGCCGGGAAAATCGTCGCTTTAGACTCTTCCGAGCGGCTGAAAGAAGCCGCATTTCCGCATTCTCTTTATGAGGCATATGTCGGGAATAATCCGGCTTTAGAAAAATCTCTATCGGAACATCCCGACGTGTTTAATCTCACTCCGCACGGACTGCGTTGGCATTTTGAGCTTAAGCCTGGAACGGAAGCTGATCTCTTTTCCCAAGAGACGCGCATCGAAACAAAAAAGATTCGTCCTTCGCTGGAAGATGTCTTCATTAAAATGGTGGAGGCGAGAAAATGATGGGCTTTAGCTTTTCTCGGGCCTGGTCGATTGCGAGAAAAGAGTTTAGCCATCTGGCTCGCGATCCCTACATTCTTTCCCTGGCATTGGGTTTGCCAATCGCGTTTTTGATTTTTTTTGGTTTTACGATTAACTTTGACATTCGGGATGTTCATATCGGAATTATTGATGGAGATAATACTCCTGTATCGAGGAAACTCATTGAGGTTTTCCACGGGTCAGATTACTTCCATCCCGAGAAATTGGCGTTGACCTCTCACCCTTTAAAGCGTCTAGATGAAGAAAAAGACAAGGCAATTTTAATTATCAATCCTCATTTTGGCCGGCGAATTGAGGGAGGAAAACCTTCGCAAGCCCAGATCGTTTTAGACGGAGCCGATAATCTTATTTCAAGCATCGTTTCCGGATATATTTCAGGAGTTCAATTGGCCGCCAATAATCGGATGAACGCTCATTGGGGTGAATGGAAATGGCCTATTCGTTTAAAAACCAGGTATCTTTTTAATCCGGAACTCAACAACTATTGGTTCTTCGTCCCGGGTTTGATTGCCGTCATTAATGGATTAGTCGCGACTCTTTTGACCGCAATGACAGTGGCAAAAGAATGGGAAAGTGGATCCATGGAACTGTTATTGTCGACCCCGCTTCGCCCGTCCGAAATTATTTTCGGGAAAATAGCGCCCTATGCTATTTTGGGGATGATTGAAGTCTGGCTCGTTTTTATTTTGGCTCGGATTGTCTTTCATGTTCCTATGCGCGGAAGTTATGGGGCTTTGTTTGTCTCTTCCGCGCTTTTTTTGGCGGGTATGTTGGCGCAAGGGCTTCTGATTTCGGTTGTGACCCGGCAACAACAGCTGGCGGTTCAGACGGCGATGAATGTCGGGCTGTTGCCCGCTCTTTTGATGTCGGGTTTTATTTTCCCAGTGGAAAACATGACTCCCTTTTTTCGCCGACTAACCGAGCTCTTTGCCGTTCGCTGGTTCATGCAAATCTTGCGCCCGGTGTTTCTCAAAGGCGCCAGCTTCAAAGACCTTAAAACCGATTTTTTCGCCCTTTTTTTTCTCACCTTGATTACGGTCGCCATTTCCATTAAAAGTTTTAAAAAGGACGTTGAGCCGTGAATAAGGCGATTTGGGGGTTTTTAAGGAAAGAATTCTCTCAGAATTTGCGCGATCCGCGGATGCTTATTTTTATGATTCCCTTGCCGGCGATTCAGCTGATTACCTTTGGAATTATCATTCGCACCGAAACTCGTAATATTCGCCTGGCTGTTTCCGGAAAGCCGGATAAGGTTTTAGAAGAGGTGGTTAATCGAGCAGATTCTTCTGGTTGGTTTGTTCCGGCGAAAGTGAGCGGGGTTGACCCTTATCAGTGGGTGAAATCAGGAGAAGCAGAGGCCGTTTTAATCTCTCCGCCTGAAGGCCTTGAAAAATCGATGGCGGAAAAAAACGGAAGGCTTCAGGTCTTACTGGATGCCTCCAATGGCGCGCGGGCAAGAAACATAGAGACTTATCTGACTTCGATTGTCGCGGAAGTTTCGCATGTTCCCCAGCCTCTGTTTAAATTTTCCATCAAAACCTTGTATAACCCGGAACTCAAAACGCCTTATTTCATGGTTCCTTCGATCATTGGAATGATTTTGTGTCTGGTGGCGGTGCCATTGAGCAGTATGTCTTTCGCGCGCGAGACTGATTTTGGAACGATGGAAATGCTTTTAATGGCTCCCGTCAAAAAATGGGAAATTATTTTAGGGAAAACGATTCCATTTATCGTAATTACGATGGTCATTTTCTTGTTATGCGTCGCGGGAGGCGTTCTTGGATTCGGGGTTCCCGAACGGGGGCCTTTGTGGATGTTGTTTTTTGGGGGGCTTGTTTTTATCGCGACCATGGTTGAGGTCGGATTCTGGGTTTTTACCTTGGCCCCGACTCAGCAAGGAACGATGGTCATTGGTTTTATCATCCTTTTTCTCCAGATGCAACTCTCTGGAATTGGGTTTCCTCTGGATAATATCCCCAAGGTCATTGCTTGGATTAGCTATCTCAATCCTTTGCGCTATTTCATTACGATGCTCATCAATATCATGCTCAAGGGCGGAAATCCGCATGTTTTTTGGGACAATCTATCGAAGATTAGCCTTATCGGCTTGGCTGTGACGGCCATGGCGGTCCAGCGCCTGTCGCGCACCTTGAACTAGCGTTTCATATTCTCCTTGACAGTCGGGGCTAAAATCGGCGATGATGAATGAGCATGCCTGATATTTTTCCATTTAAAGGGCTTTATTTTAATCCGAAACGGGTTTCTCTCAGTGGAGTCTTGTGCCCACCCTATGACGCTATTGGAGAAAAGGACGCGAGGGTTTTGCGGGCCAAAAAATTTAATTCCATTCATCTTGACTTGTCGGCGGGAGTTAAAAAAGACGGATATCGTCAAGCGGCTAAATTGTGGGAATCCTGGCGAAAGGATGGGACCATCGTCCGCGATGATGCTTGCGCGATTTATATTTTGGAAGAAAATTTTCGCTATGGAAAAAAAAGCTTCCGCCGCTTGGGGTTTCTCGCCTTGGTTAGCTTAAACCCCAGAAATTTGGCGCAAATTATCCCGCACGAAAAAACTCTTCCCATTCCGCGCGCGGACCGCTTAAAAGTCCTTGAGATGGTCAAGGCCAATTTAAGCCCTATTTTTACCGTTTACCCCGATCCAAAAGGGAAAACAGAAGATTTGATCCGGCAATTAATCAAGGGAAAGAAATTTGAGCGGGGCCGCTTGCCCGTTTTTCCCCATACCGATTGCCGTTTGTGGCGGATAGACGCTGCCCATCAGGTTGCGGCAATTCAACGGGCGCTGAAAAAGGCGCCTCTTTTCGTCGCTGATGGGCACCATCGCCTCGGCGCGGCTTGCGATTATTTTAAACAAAATGGAAATCCTGAGGCGGGAAAAATTCTCGCCTATTTTTGCGCGGAAGATGATCCTGGGCTTTTGGTTTTGCCCACTCACCGCGTTTTGCCAAAAAAAATTTTAGATGAAGCGCGGGCTTTGTGCGATTTAAAGTCAATTCCGAGCCTGGCTATTCTTCAAAACTTGCTTGAGAAGGAATCGGATCCCTATGCCTTTGGGATTTATGAGTCGGGGAAATGCTTTTTAGCTTTTCCTAGGGACCATGGCGATTGTCAAAGCCTTCTAACGCTTGAATGGCTTAATTATAATCTTTTGTGCCAAATTTCTCCGCAGGATATTCACTACAGCTCTGATGCTCGCGCGGCTAAAAAAATAGCGGATTCCCTAAGAGGGGCGGCTATTTTAGTTCCATCTTTTTCCGTCGCCGATGTTCGCCGGGCGGCTCAGACCTTGGGCCTTTTACCGCCGAAGTCGACTTATTTTTACCCTAAAGTCTCAAGCGGTTTTGTGTTTCACGCTTTTGAAAATTAGATTATTAGTAGAATAAGGCCATGGGATTTCTTCTGTTCTTGTTTTTTTCCTTGCCGGCATCTGCCGCGCAATTGACAGCGTCTCTCAGACAATCGACAGCCCCCATCATGATTGTTTTTCCGCATGAAAATGACATTTTTCCCTTTACCTCCAATCAGTTCGTTTTGGGGTCTGTTTCAAACCCGAAGGGGCATTTTGAGATTAACGGCTCGACTGTTTCCGTTTATAAAACGGGAGCTTTTATCGCTTGGCTTCCAGTTAAAACCGGAACCTTTACCTTTCACGCGACTTTAAGCGTTGGAAGCGTTAGTTCTGCTTATGACCGCCATATCTTTGTCGAGCCGGTTCCCGCTCCGATGCCGCGCCGCCCTATTGCGATTGACCCTTCAAGCGTTATGCCGTCCTCAAATGAATCATTGCGCCCGGGGGACGTTTTGCAAGTCGCTTTTAGAGGTAGTCCGGGCGGGAAGGCCTGGTTTAAAATTCCCCATCATTCTTGGGTGAAAATGTTGGAATATAATCCATCCTTGGGTCTTTACCAGGGGTTTTACCGGGTTACTGGAGAAGATTCTCTCAAAGCTTCTCCCATTGAACTTTATTTGAGCGGCCGCAAACTCTATACGAAGGCAAAAGTTTCAATGACGAACACTTTTGACAGAACAGCCCTTGTCCAAGGTTCATATCCCGTGATGATGAAGTCTTTGCCAGAGGCGGGAGAGATGTTTTCTCTTTTGCCCGGGGCTCGCGTGAAATTGGGGGAATCAATCGGCTCATGGACCTATGTTCCATTGGGCGAGAATCAAGGTGGTTGGATTTCCTCTCGCCATCTTAATCTATTGCCGCTTCAGTCCGCGCTTCCCGACTCGGAAACGGGAAGCGTGATTGTCAAAGGATCCAGCGACGGCGCCAAGGTGGTTTTAGTTATGTCGGAGAAGGTTCCCTTTGAAATGAAGGAATCCTCGGATTTGATGCGCTTAAAGGTCCTTATTTATTACGCGCATATCCATACGAATTGGATTGTCTATCAAGATGATTCTTTTATTGAACAGGCACGAATTAAGCAGCGCGCTAAAGACGTCGTTGAGTTAACTCTCCGCTTAAGGCCTGGGCAGCGTCTATGGGGATACCATGCTTCTTTCGAGGGCAATTCCCTTTTAATTGAAATGCGGCGCCCTCCGGTGATTGCCCGAAATCCCCTCAAAGGGCGCACGATCTTTTTAGATCCTGGCCATATGCCATCAGCCCCCGGCGCCATTGGTGGGCTTGGAACTAAAGAAATGGAGGTCAATCTCGCAATTGCCAAGCGCGCCGAAAAAATTCTGGAAAAAGACGGAGCGAAGGTGATTTTAAGCCACCAAACCGATACGGAAGAGGTGGGGCTGGCCGATCGCCCGAAAATGGCCTGGGACAATCGCGCCGATGTTTTTATCAGCATTCACAATAATACCCTCTCGCCAGGGGAAAACCCGTTTAAGTCGGAACATGGATTCTCGATTTTTTATTATCTTCCCCAAAGCCTGGAGTTGGCGCGCGCGGTTGAAAAAGAATATAAAAAGACTTTGCCTTTGCCCGATGAAGGGACCCGCTACGGAAATTATCTGGTGCTCAGAATGACGGAAATGCCGGCCATTTTAACTGAATCGGCGTATTTAAGCGATCCTGCCCAAGAGGCCGATCTTTTGGACCCTTCCTTCCAAAATAAAATTGCAAACGCGATTGTTCGAGGCGTCAAATCTTTTTTTAATCATTTGCGAGAGACCAAGGCCCACTCAAAATCGTCTCCGGCCATGACCTCAGACCTTAAGCCGAAACAGAAGACCCCCATCGCTTTTCGTCATAAATGGAAAAAACGTAAAATTTTTCAAAAGAGGATAAAACATCATGCAAGAAAGTCCTGAGTCCAGGCTTTTGTCGGCGATTCTCGAAAATTTAACGGGTGGTTTTATCGCTATTGACGTGGAAGGAAAAATCATGATTTTAAATCCCGCGGCGCGCCGTATTTTAGATCTGCCGGAAGGGCTTAATTTGGATTTGCCAGTCGAGCAGGCTCTTATTGGCGCTCCGGATTTCGCCAAAATCTTGTTAGACACCTTGTCGACTCGAAGTCCCGTTAAACGTCATGAGATAAGCTGGCTTCACGGCAATCGCCGCCGCTTGATCGGCTATGGAACGATGGTTTTGAAAGATTCGCAGTCTCGCTTAATGGGGGTCGCGATTACCTTTCAAGATATTACGCC
>JAJZJF010000069.1 GCA_021810245.1 bacterium | reverse complement strand
CCAACGGGTCAGCGCATGTCTCTTCTCCGGAAATCGAGTAAAGAGCCTTCGCCGGAATTTTATGGTGATTGGCCCATTCCAACAAATCCACCCGATTAATTCTATAGCGGCCGTTGATCATGAATGCTGGCAGACGCCGATCTTTGATGAAGCGCGAAATTTCCGCTTCAGGGATGTCGAGAATTTTTGCGGCTTCTCCTAAACTGAGATCCATTAGGTTTCAGCGCTGGAAGCGCATATAAAACCAAGAGACCAAGAATTGAGCGGCTTTGTACGCGGCTTTTCCGAGATATTTTTCCATCGCAGGGGTGACAATTTTTATTTTAACATTAATTAATTTTAGAATCAATGCCTATATGCCAATGTATTCATATATAGTCGAAATACGCGCCTTTAAGCGACTCAATTCCGCGTTGAAATATCCGCCGTGACTGGGGGCAGTTAGGCCGGGGTCATAAGCCCGCTACAGGCATTGTTCATGCCAGAGTTCGAGCATTAACAGAGCCCACAGGCGATATCCATGATCGCGCCTGCCGCTCTGATGCTCATCCCACAGCTTGAGGAGGGCTTTTTCCGCGAAATATCCGCGCGCAAGAGCTTGCGGGCTGAGAACGTGGACTTCCCAGAAATTTTTGAGCGGTCCCCTAAACCATGTTCCCAGCGGAATCCCGAAGCCCATTTTTTTTCGGTTCAGGATGGAAGAGGGAAGCTTGTCTTTAAAGGCTTCTTTTAAAATCCATTTATGGCCGCGAAGTCCCTTGAGTTTCCAGTCGCCGGGCAGGCCAAAGACGAGTTCCACGAACTCGTGATCCAGAAAAGGCGAGCGCGCTTCCAGAGAATTGGCCATCGAGGCGATGTCAACCTTGGCCATGAGACACTCCGGAAGATAGGTTTTAAAATCGACGTAGAGCATCTGATTGACGAAATCCTCTTTTTTCGCGCGTTCAAAATAATCGGCGAAATAGCGCGCGGCTTGGTTTTGGGTTTTAAGGCGCTTGAGAAACTCCGGCCGGTAAAGGCCGATTTTGTCTTCCTCAGAAAAAAATCCGATCATTTTGAGATGGCGGTGGGACATATCGCTAAAAACGGCCGAGCGGAAAAACCGCTTGAGCCTCCAGAAAAATCCGTAAGGCGCGTCGTATTCCGGCAGATTTTCGGAGGCGGCTTTAAGCGCCGACAGGGCGGGAGGCGGCAGATGATCAAAAATTTTTCCCAGCTTCATCGCGAAGTAGCGGATGTATCCCGCGAAATTTTCGTCTCCGCCGTCTCCGTTGAGAGCGACGGTGACATGCTTTCGGGTTTCCTGAGAGACGTAATAAGAAGGAAGCGCGGAGGGATCGGCGTAGGGCTCTCCGTAATGCCAGGCCAGTTTTGGCAGAATTTCCGCCATTTGGGGCTTGACGATAAATTCGGTATGTTCGCAGTCGTATTTTTCGGCGATTTGGCGCGCGAAAGGCAGTTCCGAGAATTCTTTTTCGTCAAAGCCGATGGAAAAAGTTTTAACCGGACGGGAAGATAATTCGCTCATCAGGGCGACAACAATTGAAGAATCAATGCCGCCGGATAAAAACGCGCCAAGCGGGACGTCCGCGATCATCCGGAGTTTGACCGATTCTTTGAGTTTTTCTCGTATTTGAAATTGGGCCTCGTGCCAGTCAATTTTAAGCGGCGGCTTTCCAAGAGGAAGTTCCCAATACGGCTCTATGGTCGCTTGTCCATTTTGATAGACGAGTTTGTGGCCGGGCGGCAATTTTTTGACCCGCGCGTAAATGGTTTGAGGAGAGGGGATATATTGCAGGGATAAAAAAAGATCAATGGCCTCGGGGTTAATTTCTTTTGAGATATTTTCAAGGGCGAACAGGCAGCGGAGTTCGGAGGCAAAAGCGAGAAAGCCGTTGTTTTGGTGATAGACCAAGGGCTTTTTCCCGATTCGGTCCCGGGCAAGAAGAAGGCGTTTCTTGGATTTGTCCCAAAGGGCGAAGGCGAACATTCCTCTCAAGCGAGAGAGGCATTGATCCCCCGTTTTTTTATAGAGAGCCAAAATGACCTCGGTATCGCTGTGGGTTTTGAATTTAAAGCCCTCGGCCTCAAGCTCTTCTTTGAGCTCTTGAAAATTATAAATCTCGCCGTTAAAGACAATCCAAAGAGACTCGTTGTCGTAGGAGAGAGGCTGATGCCCGGTTTTTAGATCGATGACCGACAAGCGCCGCATCGCCAGACCCAAGCCGCCTTCCAGGTGAAAGCCCTCATCATCGGGACCGCGATGAGAGATTAAATCGTTGGCGGCTTTAAGACGGACAGCGTCGACCGCTCGTCCGTCTTGGTAGGATATTCCACAGATTCCGCACATATTAATGAGTTAAAGAGAGCCTATATATTGTCTCATAACGCTGGGCTATTTTATCTATCGAATAGAATTCTTCGACTCGTTTCCGGGCGGCTCTTCCCATTTCTTCCGCCAAGTCCGGGTGGGCCAAAAATTTCGAGGTTTGAGCTTGAATCTCTTCTGCGCTGTCGGGGCGAAACAAAAAGCCGGTCATCCCGTCTATAACGGCTTCAGTGTTGCCGCCCACCCGGCTGGCTAAAACCGCCAGACCCGAGGCCATCGCTTCTAAAAGCGAATTAGACAATCCTTCCGCCAGTGAGGGGAGAACGAAAACATCGGCGGCGGGATAAACGACGTCTAAATGAGTCTGAGGGGGATAAAAATAAACGCGATCGGAGATGTCGGCCTGTTCGGCGGTTTTTCTGATAGTCCTTTCTTCAAAACCTTCTCCAAAAAGAGCTAAAGCGGCTGGGATTTTTGCCTTCTTGACCGCTTCCGCCCAGGCGTCGATAAAGAAAGGAAGATGCTTTTGCGGAGCGAACCTGCCCGTGTAAAGAAAAATGAGACCTTCAAGCGGCAATCGCCATTTCGCGCGCAAAACCTTTTTCGCGGCGGAGGAGGGGCGAAATTTCCGCAGGTTGACCCCGTTGGGAATCCGATGAATGGAAACCTCGCCCAGATATTTTTGGGCTTCCATTTCTTGTTCCAGGGTGAGGGCGATAAAAGAAGGCCGAAGGAGTCTTAACAGGAGGATTTTTATTTTTCCAAGAAGAGTTTGAGAGGACATTTTTAATTCCCCGAATTCTCCGGCGGCGCCGAGCTTAATAAAGACCGGCTTTCGAAGAATTTTCCCCCAAAACGCGGCGGTAAGAGCCGGAGAGCTCGCCAGATGGGCGTGAAAAATGTCATGAGAGCGCGCTCTAAAAATTAAGCGCCAAGAGAGAGAAACCATAAAACTTAACGAATTTAAAAACCCGGGGCCAAAAGAGCGCAAGCGATAAACAGGGATGCCGTTGATTTCCTCAAAACTCTTAAGCCCTTTCTTTTTTTGGGTGAAAACTGAAATCTCAATTCCACGGTTTTTAAGCGAGGTTGCCAATGTCAGCGCTTGCCTTTCGGCTCCGCCAACATGAGGATAGAAGTTGGCGGTAATCATTAAAACCGAAAAAGAGGCATCGGCCATTAATTTTTTTCCTTGATGGCGCTGGTTTGAGCGGAGATGTCGGCCAGGGAAAATCCTATTTGTGAAAGGCAAAAAAGCCCGAAGAGAGTCACGGTTAAATACATTGTGGCGTGGGTCAACAACGCAAACGCCAGAGAAGAATTGAGGGGAGTTTTAAGTTTGACCATGATATTTTCAACCAGAACCTCAAAAGCCCCAAAACTCCCCGGAGCGGCGGGCAAGGCCGAGGCGGCGGCGGCCCAGGACAAAACCAGGATAGAACCCGGGTATCCGAGAGAAATTCCCAAGGCCTTGGCCCCGGCCCAGTAGGTCAATGCGTCGGCGCACCACAAGGCCAGGCTTAGGGTAACGCAGAAGGAAGCGGTTTTTAGATTTTTAAGCGCCGCGGCGCCGTTAAAGAGACCTTCAAACATTTCGGAAACCCTAGGCCAGCGGGAAAAAGAGCGGTTCACCAGAGAGATTAAAAAGTCCTTTTTTTCTTCGGCAAAGATCAGAAAAATCAGCGCGCTAATGGTGAGAAAAAGAAAAAACAAGACGGAGTGGCGCAGCGTTTGAGGAACGAGTTTAGGGTAGAAGGGCGCGACAATGGCGAAGAGAAAAAGTAAAGAGCCCAAATCGAGAGCGCGTTCAATCGCGACGCTAGACAGGCTTGCGCTTAAGGGAATTTTTAATTCCCGGCTGGCTAAAAGCGCGCGCGCAAGTTCCCCTAAACGCATGAAAAGAACATTGTTGACGGCTAGCCCTGCCGCCTCCAAACAGAGAAGCTTGGGCCAAGACGCTTGCGGGCAGACGAAGGAAAGAAGGGCTTGCCATCTCAACGCGCGTATAAAAAGATCGAGAAAGATAATGGCCAGAATGGCCAAAACCCATTGCGGGTGGGTACTGGCGAGAATTTCTAAAAGAGAGGGCATGGGCACATGCCGAAACGCCAGCCAAAGAAAGAGTGCGCTCAAGAAAATCGAGAAGACCACAAATAGCTGTCGGCGATTCATATGACTTTTAACATGAGAGAAAACCAAATGAGCCAGGCGGCCATTGAAATCAGGATTAAGAAGTTCCAATAGCTGGGACGATAGACAAAGTCAACGCTAAAAGGGCCCAAGGCTTTTGCGGGTTTGAGAACCAAGGAGAGAAACCCATGCCAGGGGATAATAGAAGCTCTTTTCCCGTTCCAATAGGCTCGCCAATCTGGATAAAAAGGTTGGGAAACGAAAAGGGCTTTGGCCGCCCCAAGCGAGTTCCCGGAAATTCGCCAATGGTTCTCATTGAGGATGGAAAGCGCGGGAATTTCCGGAAGACGTTGTTTTTCTTGATTGACGAGATAGGCGAGGGAATTAGGCGGCGAGACGGAGATAATCGAACCGGGCTTAAGAAAAGCCCAATTGACTCCCAAATCCTTCATCTCTGGGGTATCCCATTTTTGCAGATAACTTCGGCTGGCATCCGCGGCGGGACGGCCTTCGCTTTCAAAAGCGTAATCTGGAAATCCCTTGAGATAAAAGGCTTCATAGCCATTCACATTCATTACATGATACATCATCGCCTTGTCGGGATTTCCTATCGAAGGGGAGATTAAAACCCGTCCCGATTTTCCCGATAAGGTTTGCGAGAAAAAATGATGAGGCCGAAGATAAGGCGCGGCGTCTTGGGCCTTGACCAAGGCGCGGTTTAAGATCAAAAGCTGAAAGAAAGATAAAAGGGCTAAAATAGCGAGCGGAAGTCTAGCGGGTTTCTTCAAAGATTTTAAAGCGCTTCCGGCCGCCAAAAAAAATCCCCAGAGGCACAGAAAAGAAAAACGGGAAGGCGTTCTTAAAAAATGGAGCGGCGTATGCGATAAAAGCCATGAATAGGCCGGGTTGTGGCGCCCCAGGGCCAGGAAAATCCCAGTCGCTATTAAGAGAGAAAAAAAGCTCAACGGTTTTTTAAATATTGCAAACCCAGCCAGAAAAAGGACGATGAGCCCGGGAAAAACGGAAGAGTTTTCCAAAATGACCGACACGGGAGACGACGCGTCAATGAGCGTTTTAAGCCCTAGGCTTGGCCATATCCAAGACAGTAATTCTTTTTTGTTCACCGAATATCCAAGGGAATAAAGGGGCGTCCAGTTCTCGCGAATGGAATGAAAGAGAAATTGAGCGGTCATCAACCATTGGATGGAAGCGAGCAGGGCCGCGAAGGCAGAAGAGAGAAGAAAAGTTTTAAGCAACTCGCGCCGAGCTTGGGAAAAACACGCCCATAAAAACATAGCCCCGGCGTTGAGGAGCATGAACTGAGGGTGGCCTGAAAAAAATTGAAGAGCCCAAATTCCAGATAGGAGAATTTTATTTTGAAAAAGAAAAGCGGTCCAAGTCCACGGGGCCCAGGCCAGAGAAGCGAGAATCGTGGGAATGCCTTCGGCGATCCGACCGGTTAAAAACGGGCAGAGTCCGTAAAAAACTCCCAAAATCCAGGCGGCTTCGGACTTGAGACCTTGGGATTTTCCTAAAAGAGCCATGCCGAGCCCCGCCCACCATAGATGGAAAAGATTCTCCAATGAGAAGGAAAAAAGAAGCGGGAAAATTTTTCCGACAACGGCCAAAGGATAAAAAAGAGCGGCTTGAGAATTGGCCGCCAAGGGAACTCCGCCGAAAATATAGGGATTCCAAAAAGGGAATTGCCCCTTTTGAAGGCAGTTGAGAGCGGTTTCACTGAGGGGATAATGATAGAAATAGAGGTCTCCGAAATTAAAAAGCCCGGTATGCGGAGCCCACCAGGACAATCCCGGCAGAAATAAGATTAAAAGAGACCAGAGAAGCAAAAAAACAAAATCTTTTTTCGTCATTTTCCTAAAACCGCCAAACGTAGAACCCAAAAGTAACCATAAGCTAATTTCCCCAAATTGAGTTTTGAAAATCCCAGCTTTCGGTCGACAAAGCGAATAGGGATTTCTTGTATTCTGATTTTCTTGCGCGCGGCTCTATAGAGAGCTTCGTGGACGATGGCGGGGCCTTGGGCGCGCAGGGTTTGGGGTTCTATGACCTCAAGGGCCTTTCGGCTCCAGGCGCGGTATCCGGAATTGGTATCTTGAACGCTAATTCTAAGAAGAGAGCGGGCATAGAAATTGGCCCACCGGGTTAAAATCTGCCGCCTCTTGGGACGTTGAGAGTCCGAGCCGCCTTGAACAAAACGAGAGCCGATGACCAGTTCCGAATTGCCAAGGGCTTTGAGTAGTTGCGGGATAGAATTAGGATCGTGGGAAAAATCCGCGTCCATTTCGATGGCGGCGTCAAAATTTTTTTCTAGCGCATAGAGAAAAAGATCCCGTCCCGCAGCTCCGCGCCCATAGGGCGGCTTGCGCTTTAATATTGTCAGCAAAGGATAGCGGTCCCTGAGATTTTCCGCGATTGTGGCGGTATTGTCGGGACTTGCGTCATCGGCAATCAATATTTCAAGCCCAGGGATTTCTAGAGAAAAAATTTCTTCTACTAAACGCGCGATGTTTTCTGATTCGCAGTAAGTGGGAATACAAACGAGAACTCGGGAATTCATAGAAAACGCTTAACGGCGGAGAAGACCCGGGACTCTGAAATTGCGTTGAGACAACTTTTTTCTCTTGAGCAATGAGGACGGTAAAAACAAACGCAGGGGCGGGCGATTATTTTTTCTCCTTTGCCGAATACATCGAGCTCTGAAGAAGAGGTTGGCCCAATGAGAACCAAAACCTTCTTTTTAAGCGCGGTTGCGATATGAAAGGCGAGACTGTCGGTGGTGATAAGGACTGTGCAGAACTCCATTAAGGCGGCAAAGGCTTTCAGCGGCATGGGCGGCGGCAGTATCACGCCCTTTAAGCCTCGCGAGATCGCCCTGTTTCGTTTTTTTTCTTCTAGGCCTCCTAGAAGAAGAATCGGTTTTTTAAAAGAGGCGAGCTTTTTGATTACTTCCCGCGATTTTTCGATAGACAATTCTTTAGAAGGCCAGCGAATTCCCGCTCCGGGATTAAATCCAATGGCGCCGTTTAAAAGAGAATGCTTTCTCGCAAAATTTAAGGCGGTTTTTCGCTCGGATTCCGTTAGAAAAATTTGCGGGCGCATGATCGCACTTTTTTTAAAGTTCGATAGACCCAATATGGAAAGCCATAGCTCAAAAAAGGTCTTTTGGTTTTGAGATTTGAGTTGATTGGCCAAAGCCCGGTTGGGGTTTAAAAGGCTCATTTGATAATAGGGGGCGCTGTCATCGGTGTAGGATAGTTGCCCGTCTTTCACAATGACCCCGGTGATTTTTTTGGAAAAGGATTCTTGGGCGATTTTGGCAAGGGCTTTGTCTTCTTCAAGGCTGAGTGTCCAATCAAATTGTTGCGCGATCTGCCCCGGAGCGGTAAAAATTTTTTCAATCAAGGGATTTCTCGTTAGGAGAGGCTTTGCTTTTGGAGAGGTCAACCAGAAAATTCTCGCTCCATAAGCGCGAGACAAGGGGGGAAGGAGGGCAGTCGTTCTTAGGACATCGCCTAAAGCCCCTGTTTTAACGATTAGAATCGTGATTTGTTTGTTTTTTCTCAATACCTTAATTCTCTCATTTTGGCGGCGGCGTAGAAAAATAAAAAGATGAACGAAAAAACGCTGATAGAAATTCCCCACCAAACGATATTGGAATCATAAATCAGAAAGAGAGCCGACCATCCTTGGGGCACTTCCATTTTTTGAAACGCCCTTAAGGCCGGTTGGCTGGCAAGGGGCTTGGCCTTTTTATTGATTTCTAAATATCCTTTCCATCCCGGATAGCGGGCTTCGGGAAGAAACACCCAGCCTGGGCGGCCGTTTCCCGATATCCGATATCCATCCACGTCTTTCAAATCTTCGACCTTAAGAGGCTCAAGCGCGATGTCCGGATTTGGAATGGCAAGTCCTGCGGGAAAAGAGCGACCTTCTTGAGGGGAAAGAAAATAGGCGCGCCCTAAATTTTTTGAAGAGGCAGTTTCATACATCTGCCAGACTAAGAAACCGCGGTATTTGAGGCTTTGGGCTTTAGGAACTTTAGACGGAGTTAGCAGATATCGAATGTCGGCCCAGGGCATGATTTTTTTTGCGTTTTGAAGGCCGGTTGAGCCATAGAGAAAATCCATCAAGGCGTAGTTGTCCGCCGGAACCAGAGGCTGGCCGAAATTTCCAGCCGCGGCTAGCTCAAATGGGGAATTGGTGAGGCCGTAGAGGCGGCTTTTCCAATCGTAGATTCCTTGTCCCGAGGTTTTCTCAAGGGCAAGTGGAGAGAGAAGGTAGCGGTTTGTCCCTAAATTGTTTTGCAGAAATTCAACCAACGGGCCTTTGTAGGAAAAAAATGAAAAAGGCTCAAGCGGAAAGGCGTTAAAAGCGTAAAAGGAAAGTTCAGCGGCAAGAAAAATGACCGGAATAGACGCAGAAAGGCCAGAGGTTTTAATAAATCGTTGGGCTCCCAATGTGGCGGCAAGAGTAGCCGGAACTAAGATGAGATAAGAAATATTTCCGGGGTAGCGAATGAATTTTAAAAAAGGGATGTGGACCCAGAGATAAGAAGAAAAAGCGTTGCCGCCAGCCAGGCTGAGAATGAGAAGGCAAGATATCCATAAAAGCCAAATGATTTTCTTTTTTAAAGACATTTGACTCAAACCCAACAGGATTAAAAAAAACCCGCTAAAACCTAAATAAAGGCATGTCCACCAATTGACGGCGGGGTCAAAACGGTTGAGGCCGCTTAAAACTGGGCTAATCCATTCAAGAAGATCGCGCGGCCGCAAATGAAATTGAAAGGCTTCCGCTTGAGTGATTCCTAAAGCTCTAACGGAATGTCGAAAAAGTTCGCTCGCTGGAAAAAGAAGCGCGGCGGAGAATCCAAGAGAGAAAGCGCATCCTGCTAAAAGGTAAAACGAGAATAGCCCTGGTTTTCGTAGCGCCATCCATGCCAGTAGAACGCTTGAAAAAACGGCTCCGGCTAAAAAAGGAGGATACCCGGCGAAAAAAATGGCGCTGAGAGTTAAAGCGAAAAAAATGGGGATATCAAAAAATAGAAATAAGCCTGGAATTAATGAAAAAGAAGAAAGGTGATTGAGAAAGGGTTCGCGGCTGATGGCGATTCCGCCAAGTCCCCAAATGAGTCCGGCGCAGAGACTGGCGGAATGGGAAAAGCCTAGCGCGCGAATCCACAGGTAGCATAGAAAGCAGGCGAGCCAATAATGCAGGATATGAAACAGAAAAAGGGCCGCCGGGAATTTAAAGAAATAAAAGAGAATCGAGGCGGGATAGTAAAGCCCGTCTTGCATGGCGGCGGCTTGAGGCATTC
>JAJZJF010000068.1 GCA_021810245.1 bacterium | reverse complement strand
CGGCAAATTTCTAGTTTGAGAATTTAAAAAAACAGACATCACCGTCTTTGACAATATAATCTTTCCCCTCTGAGCGAATTAAGCCTTTTTCGCGAAGAACCGATTCCTTAAGATGGGCGGCGATATCTTTAAACGAGTAGACCTCGGCGCGAATAAAGCCCTTCTCAAAATCGGAATGAATGACGCCCGCCGCCTGCGGGGCTTTCGCCCCGACTGGAATGGTCCAGGCCCGCACCTCGTCTTCCCCAGCGGTAAAATAACTGCATAGCCCCAAAGTTTCATATGCGGCGAGAATCACCCGTTCAAGCCCCGTGGTTTTAATTCCCATTTCGTTTAGAAACGCTTCTCTCTCCTCGGAATTGAGCTGGGCAATCTCGGATTCGATTTTAGAACACAAGGTCAAAGCCTTGGCCCCGCGTTTTTTCGCGAGTTCTTCTAGTTTCTCAACCAAAGCCGGATCGGGAGTTTCATCGGTATTACCGACAAACAAAACGGGCTTTGAGGTCAATAGCGAAAAACTCGCCAGGGTCTTAGGGTTTATTTCGCAACTTCGCGCGGGGCGGCCGGAATCTAAAACCGCCTTGACCGTTTCAAGAGACTCAAGCATTTCTCGGCTTTCCTTGTCTCCCGACTTCGCTTTTCCGAAAAGTTTTTCTTTTTGCTTTTCAAGGCTGGCCAAATCCGCCAAGATCAGTTCCGTCTCTATGACCGAGACATCCCGCTCCGGATCGACTTCGCCCATGACATGAGTGACATCCGGGTCCTTAAAAAGGCGAACCACCATCAATATCGCGTCCACCTCCCGAATATGCGATAAAAATTTATTTCCCAGACCCTCTCCAGATGCCGCGCCCTTGACCAAACCGGCGATATCTACGAAGCGAACCGAAGCCGGAGTCGTCTTTTTGGGATTAAAAATCTCGGCGAGGCGCTTGAGGCGAGAATCGGGGACCGAGACGATCCCCACATTGGGCTCGATAGTAGTAAAGGGATAATTGGAAGCCTGGGCGTTGGCGGAGGTCAAAGCGTTAAAGAGAGTGGACTTTCCGACATTGGGAAGGCCCACGATTCCAATTTCCATATTATTCCTGTTATTTTACTAAACAAAACTCTAGATGATGTCGCGCGACGCTATCAACGCCACTCAACGGGAGGCCACAGACCGCCGGAGGGCTCAGAGGAGGGTTCCAAGGTTTTTGAAACCTCGGCTTTAACGCGGGTTTCAAGTTTGTCATGGTAACTCTTAAGACGCGCTTCTAAAATTTCCCGCTCTTTATTCCACATTTCTTTTTCATGGTTAAATTGATGGCTTTCAATCTCGCGAGTTTTTTCTTCTTTTCTCAGCTTCTGCTCAAGCTCGGAGAGATTTCTTTCCAAGGACAGATTTTGAATCATGGCCGATTCGATTTCTTTTCTTAGCTTCCCCACTTCTTCGATAGCGGCCTGCCGCTCATTTTTAAGAATCTCAATTTCCCTTTGCGCGCCGGCGAGTTTCAAATCCGCATTAACGGCCGCTTGGCGGGCTTGAGAAAGCTCTTTTTCAAGTTGTATTAATCGATCCATCTGAGACGCGCTCTGAGCCCGCGCTTCCTTAAACTCCGCGCTGAGGGCCTCATGCCTTTCAATAAAGTCGTTGAGTTCCTTTTTCATTCGCGCTTCGTTTGACTTCCCGCGCTCTTCGAGCGCTTCCGAACGCTCAAGAGCTTCGGTCAAGGAATTTTGAAGCGCGACGGATTTTTTCCAAAGTTCTTCGTTTCTCTTGCGGCTTGAAGAAAACTCTTCCGTCAGGATTTGAATTCGGCCCCTTAAATTCTCGGCTTCCTTTTCCGAAATTTCAGAATGCGTTTGGGCCTCGCTTAATTTCGCCTTAAGATTTTGGGATTCTTCCAAAAGCGCCAAAGCCTGCTTTCTCCATATTTCCGAATCTTTCAATAGTCCTTCCTTGTCGGCTTGATAAGCGGCTCTCTCTGCCTCCCGCGAAAGCACAATCCGGTCCAAACTGGCCTGGACTTGAAAATTTTTGTCTTCAGCCAAGGCCAGGAGTTTTTCTAAATCTATATTTTTAGGGCCCAACTCTTTAACCTTCGAGCGCCAATTTTCTATCTCGCGGATTAAAAGGGCGCGCTCTTCGGAATAAACTTTTTCAAGGGATTCTCTTCTCTCTTCCAGAATGCGTTCAGCCATCTCAACGCGCAAAGCCACTTCTTCCTTGATTTCGTCTCGAAAGCCTTTTAAGGCCGCCTGAAGATGAGCCCGCTCTTCTTTATAATAATTCTCAAAATGGGCTTTTCTTTCCTCGAGATGTTTCAATTCCGCCTCTATTTGGGCCTTGCGGTCGGATAGCTGCGCGTTTTTAGAAAAGAACTCTTCTTCAAGCGCCGTGCGCCGCGCCTCTAGCGTCGCTTCCGAGCGGCGCATTTTTTCCCGCGTTTCAGATTCCAACTCGCTTCTCAGCAGGTTAAAATCGCGCTCCAAGGCTTCTTTTCTCGCCGCGAAATCTTTCTCAAGATGAGCTTGTTTTTGAGAAAGCATCTCTTGGAGCTGAGACACCTCCAACTCTTTTTTCGCGAGTAAGGCGACATCCAGTTTGCCCTCAAGTTTCAGAGACAAATACTCTTCGAGCTTCGCATAATAGAGTTCGCGCTGGGTTGACTCGGCATTCTTAAGGCCGATTGTCTTTTGAAGAGAAATTAAATTTTCTTGGGTTTTTTCGCGCTGGCGTTCCGCCGCTTCGGCTTTTTCGGAAAGCCCGGCTTTATCTTTTTCAAGAGACTGGATTTTTTCGAGAGCCCATCTCAAAGCCAAACGCGCGGTGTCAAGGCTCTGAATGGACTCGATATCTTGAAGAGACCTGGGCTCATCCATGGTTTTAGTTCCTATGGACTCCGGCTCCAACGATTGCCTCGCTTAGGCTCGCTCACGCCCTTAATTTAACAGGCAGGTGTTACAAATTTAAGTCGGAATGGTCGAAATGGGGGCAGTCCCCATTTCCCCCAATTTCTTAGTCTTTGGAAGAAGCGGAGTCCGACATGCCGGCAATTCCGCGCGCGATCACGGGAAAGCCCGCAAACGGGATTTTAACCCCCACGGTGTAGGTGTTGTAATTGGTAAAGCTCGCCGGCTCTTCAACGGCGCCATTGACGGGATTATTATAGATTTGGCTCGGGAAATAACTGAAGTAGGTGTAATGATAGCCGACAAAAACCCACATCGCGCTCAATGCATGCCAATCCGCCTCAAGCCCCAGACGAATAAAGGGCTCTTGTCCCAAAGCGGCATTAGACGGCATGGGAGGGTTGGCCGATGGAACGGTAATATTGGGGCTCATAGTCTCTCCAATTCCCGCATCCCCGGAAAAAACCAAGTCGTGTTTGTGGAGTATATGAATTGGCGGAACGTATTGGAGCATGGCGCCTGCGTCCAAATAATCATTTTGGTAGTCTTCCCCGAATTGCCCGGCGGTTCCCAAGCCTAAATCTCTTTACCAGAAATGAGTTCCGAACTCAAGATAGGGAGTCAGTAAAAGCCGATCGTCTTCAGTCAGGGAAAAACCTTTTCCAAATTTAAAATCCCAATCGCCAATTCGCGCTCCCGAGGTAGCTTGGACTGGAGTTCCTGTTTGAGTCGCTCCATTATAGTTCAGGTGTCCTAACGCGAATTGGTAAGAAAGGTGGGTATAGAGTTTCATTTTTTGACTCATATAAGAGAGGGAAAATCCATCTCCGAAAAGCCCGCCAGATTCCTCATCGGAATAATTCGCGCACGACTCGCCATTAGCACAATTGTTTACACTTCCGTTTGGCTCGACGTAATTGACGTTTTGATCGGGAACTAAAAACAGCCCCACGCTATTATTGACCGATAAAATCGCCTCTTCCGGCGTTTGCGTCTGCCAAGCCCATACCGGCATGGAAGACAAGGACAACATTGCGAGAATCAGCCAAAGGAAAAAACCTGGCTTAGAGTTTCGCCGCAAACTTAATTGCATACAATAATCACCCCTTATGTTTTACGTATCTTACACTAATTCCGCGGAGTTTTGAGGAACCCAGCCCTCGCGATGATTGGGTGGCGAGTATTCGTAGGGACCGCGATAGACAGAAATGGGACTGACGAAGTTTCCATGCGGCGGCGGAGACGGGCAAGCCCAATCCAAGGTCGTCGCTTCCCAGGGATTATCGGAAACGCGCTCTCCTTTGAAAATGCTACGGAAGAAATTATAGATAAAGGGAATTTGGGACAAAAGCAAAATTCCAGCGAAAACGGAGCTGACAATATGCCATTTTTGCCAAGGCACGTTATGCGCCTGTGCCAGGGGATTCCACAATCTGCGGGATTGCCCGGCAAGTCCCAAAATAAACATTGGAAAAAACGTTCCGTTAATTCCGATCACCGTTCCCCAAAAATGAATTTTTCCCAAGGACTCATTCATCCTGCGCCCGAACCATTTGGGGAACCAAAAATAAATCCCGCCGAAAAGAGCCATCAAAATTCCCGCGACCACGACGTAGTGGAAATGTCCGATAACGTAATAGGTGTCGTGAAGATAAATATCGGTGACAGTGACCCCCAGGGGAATTCCGGTGAGCCCTCCAATTCCAAAAAGCGGCAAAAAAGACAGGGCGAAAAGCATCGGCACTGTAAAGCGAATAGAGCCCCCTTGAAGACTAAAGACCAGACAAGTTAAAAGAATCACTGACGGCACTGAAATTGCCAAGGTCGTGATCGCAAAGAAATCTGACAGAAACGGGCTCATGCCGCTGATATAAAGATGATGCGCCCAAACGACGAAAGACAAAATGAGAATCGTCAAAAGAGAACCCACCATCGCCTTATATCCGTAAAGAGGTTTGCGGGAATTATTGGCAATGATTTCAGCGATAATTCCAATCGCCGGGAGAAGAAGCACATAGACCTCCGGATGCCCTAAAAACCAGAATAGATGCTGCCACAAAATCGGCTGACCGCCCCCTGCCGCTCCCGAGGCATGGCCTAAGATCGTCAGTCCCTGCGGCAAATAAAAACTGGTGTGGGCCACGCAATCCATCAAAAGAAGAACCGCCCCCGCTTCGACAGGTGGAAACGCCAGCAAAACAATCGCGGAAGTCACTAGCTGCGCCCAGACAAAAATCGGCAGACGGCCCAAGGTCAGACCAGGAGCCCGCATATTGAGCCCAGTCACTATAAAATTAATGGCCCCCAAAAGAGATGAGTTAATAATGAAGACCATCGCCAAAATCCAAATCGTCGTCCCCCGAGTAATCTCGGAAAGCGGCGGATAAGCCGTCCAGCCCGATTGAAGCGGACCGCTGGGAAGAAAGAAAGAAGCGATTAAAATTAAACATCCAACGACAAAAGACCAATAAGAGAGCATATTAAGCTTTGGAAAAGCCATATCCGGCGCTCCCACTTGCAAAGGAAGGACGTAATTTCCAAACGCCGCAAAACCCAGGGGCGCAATTCCAAGGAAAATCATCGCGGTGCCGTGCATGGCCCCAAGCATGTTATAGAGCTCTGGCGACATCACGCCATTGGGGGCAAGTTTTGCCGACAAAAGCCGCCCCAAAAGAGGAATCGGATGCATCGGGAAAGCCAATTCCCAACGCATGATTAAGACAAAGAAAAATCCAATCAAAAGCGCGAAGAGAGAAGTAAACATATACTGAAGCGCGATGATCTTGTGATCCGTAGCAAAAACGTATTTTTTTAGGAAACTTGTCTTATGCTCGCTCATCGAAACCCCTCTCTTGATTAGAAGTTATTGGCGGAACTGGCCGCAACGGAGACCGGCGTATTTTTTTTCAGCCAAGCGGCAAAATCCTCCGGAGTTTGAACAATGACATGCCCGACCATCAAGCTATGTCCAAAACCGCACAGCTGCGCGCAAGCCAGATCATAGGTCCCAAGCCTGGTCGGCTTGACCCACAAAGGGATATCCATCCCTGGAACGACGTCCTGTTTGATGCGAAATTCCGGAACGGCAAAATCATGAACGACATCCATTGACATCAAATGAATAAGAGCCGTTTTTCCCAGCGGCAAATGAATCTCATTGGCCAATACAATATCGTCTTTAGCCGCCGGATCGTTATAATCAAGCCCAATGGGATTAGAAAAACTGACTAATTCTTCTTTACGCTTGCCGAATTTGCCGTCGGGACCGGGATATTGGATATTCCAGGCAAACTGTTGGGCCAAGACATTGATTTCGACATCCGGTCCCATCGGCATGTCTTCTTTTATTTTTCCCCAGACAGGAATTTCCCAAAAGATAATCAAAATCATTTCCAGGATCAAAACCAAGGCCCCCGGCAGCATCGCTTTTGAAATTCCCTCAGATTTTTCGTATTCAGCTTGGGCCCCAGGTTTTTTTCTATAGCGAAAAACCAAATAGGCCAAATAGACACTCCAGGAAAAAAATACAAAAATGATCGAGGCAAAGGTGAGCCTCAAGCCAAAATCAATATCCGAGGCATAACTGGAGGCTGCGGGAGGCAGCCCGAAGAGATGAAGAAGATTCATTTTATTTCGCCTCTTTCTGTAATTTTTTGCGGCTACCGAAAGATTGTAGAGGAAAGAAAAAAATCCTTCTATGATCTATGTCATAGAAGCTCTAGCGGACAAAATTTAACGGGAAGATTTGAAGGCCAAAAGAGTCAAAATCCCCAGAATCGTCACCAAAATATTGGCGAAGATAATGATGTGGGGCATCGTCAAAACTGCGGCCCAAGCGGGAAAAACTTGGCTGAGACTGGCGGCGATAAAAATAGGGAGAGTTCCCAGGATACTGGCCGTCATCATCCATTTAGAGAGATTTTTGAGTTTGGATTGGGGCAATTTTTCTTGGTAGAGACTCATCCATTTATTGGAATTGATCATGATCATCCCTCCCATCACTCCCGCAAGCGCCATCGCTAAAGCGGGGATGGGGACCAGAGAGCTGGCCCACAAAAACGCCAAGGCCGCCCCAATCCCTAAAAATGTCCAAGCCTTCTCCCCTTTTTTAGGAAGAAGAGCCATGGTCGCTAAAAATCCGAACACCCAACTTCCGAAGTCGTAAGACCCAATGATATTGCCGGTCATCTTGTCAGAGTGAAGAATTCCCAGAGAAATGGCGGCGGCAAAAACGGCATAGAGGGAAAAATGCATGAACCTAAAAAACACAAACGGGACATAATTTCGCCAAGAAAGCCCTTTCTCCAAAGTTTTATCTATCGATGCCGGAGAAGAGGGAGAAACATTCGGCTTCTGCAGTTTTAAAGAAGCGTAAAATAAAGTTGAAATCAGGAAAAAGGAGCTGGAAATTCCAAGCATGACGCTTCCGCCGAAAACATGGAGAAGCGGAACCGAAATCATCGCCATCGCAATTGAACTTAACTCCACCCACTGATAGGCGTAGTTAAGGCCAAATTCTCGCTGGGACCTATCCGAAATCAAAAGCGGCGGGATTAAATTCTCGGTCACTCCCCGGGTCGCGCCGTAAACCAACCCCGACAAAGCCGATCCCAACAAGAACGCTCCAAAAAGAGCGGCATGAGACAAATGAAGAAAAATGGCCGCGGGAACAAGTCCGCCGCTTAAAGCGGAAAGAATCAAGGCGGCATTGTTAATGGCTTTGGGGCTAAAATGACCCACAAAAAAAGCTCCAGTCCACGCGCCAGGAATACGGGAAATCAAATTGACTCCGGAAGCGATAATCGCCTGGGAAAGGCCAAAGACCTGGGCGGTAAACACCGGAAGAGCCACCGCCTGCATTTCTCCCCCCATGGCGGCGATAGACCAACCCGGAACATATTTCCATAAAAACTGGGAAGGTAGCGCCTCAATCCGTTCCAACCATTTAAATTTTTTGGGCGAAGAGGCATTTCCTAAATTTCCCGCGCTTTCGATGGGGAGCTGAACTTCGGTTTTTTCAACGCTCCCGGAAAGCTCGGCTTTAAGCGCGGTATTTTGAGCCGAAGGTCTTGAAGTGTCTTCAACGCTCGGGGCAGATAAAGAGCTAGATTTTTTTTGCCGATCAAAGAGACGATTAAGAGCGCCGAGCGAAATTTTCCTTGACGCCGGAGATAAACCGGAAATCTTTTTGGCAAGACCAGTGAAAAATTGGCGGCCTTTAGGCGAAGACTCTTTCGATTCGGGGAGAAAAGCGGGCGCGGTCTTAGGCAACGCGCGCGCTTGAGGCAGAGAAGGCTGAGACTCCAAAACCTTTGTTTCCGCCGCTGGCAAAACCACGTCTATTTTCGCATCGACAGGAAGGTCTTGAAATTCGGCAATAGAAGGGCCTTCATTAAGAGGAGTAGCGGCAGAAGGGTGAGTCAACTCAAGAGAAGAAATTTCAGGATTTGGTTCTGAAAATTCCGCCGCGAAGGCCTGATAAAAAGAAAGCCCCGGAGATAAGACCGTCAGCGTCGCCGCCAGCGCCCAGGCAGTTATTTTCTTAATGGGAATTCTCCTTTTTATATGAGTCTAAACGGTTTTAAGCGCTTTCCCGCACTGTTTTATCCGGCTTTATCATTGTACCGAACAATACCGCAAACCCCAAGGGCCAAAGGGCCTAGAGAGATTCCGGCAAAAGGCCTATAAAAAAGGGACAGTCCCCTTTTCTTTTTAAATATAAACGCGAGGGATTTGGCCGTTGGCGGCGGTGCGGCGCACGGGAAGAGTGATAATATCTCCGACTTTAGCGCGGGGAATTTCGCTGACGTCTACCAGTAGATGGGAAATCCCGCAGCCGCCGATAAACGGCGTCTTTCTTTTCCCCATCGTTCCCCAATACTCAAAGCCGGAACCCAAGCGAATCAGCCTCTCGGCGGGCTCCATCGTGATTCCATCCGAGTATCCGGCCAACAGTGTTGCGACCTTCATTTTTCTCGGGGAAACGTAGGCACTCGCATATCCCACGGACTCACCTGAGGCGATCGCGCGAATATGAATGATTCGCGCCTGAAAACGCCAGGGATTTTTAAGCGGTAATGGCTTTGATTTCGCGGCGTTAATTCCATAAATCAAATTCCCGATTCGCGCCATATCCATTCTCCAATGAGGGAAATCGAGAAAAACAGAACTATTGGCGGCATGACAAATTAAACCTGGATGCGTTTTTTTGAGCCGTTGAGCGATTTGGTTAAAATCGCGCAATTTTTCCTCCGCTTCGACCGCGTTTTTCCCGGGGATATAATCGATATGAGCGGAAAGGCCTTGAAGATGGATTTTCTTAAAACGCTTGAGATTTGAGACAAACCAAGCTATCTGTCGCGGAGAAATTCCCCAGCGGCCAAGGCCGAAATCCAAATCAATATGGACGGAAATGGGATGAGAAAAAGAGGCCTTGCTATTGAGCGCGCGTAGCTGATCCAAATCATCGACCGTGACGGAAGTTTTAAGTTTAACCGCCTCTTCGGCCATGGGCGGCAAAATCGGCGCCATTAAACAGAGGGGATGGGAAATTCCCGCGCTTCTAAGCCGCCTGGCTTCCTCAACGCTTAAAACCCCTATAAAAGGAACGCCTGCTTTGACCGCTTCTTTTGCCACGGGAATCATCCCGTGACCATAGGCATCCGCTTTTAAAACCGCCATCACCTTCATCTGAGGTCCTGACTTGGAGATAACCCAATCAAGATTAGAGCCAATGGCCTTTAAATCAATCTCGATCCACTTAAGAAACGGTTTTTGCGGCATGTGGTGATTATAGAAAATTGTAATTTTCTACAATGATTGGGTGAAGCTCAAAATTGGAACGCGAGGCTCGCCCTTGGCCCTGGCCCAAAGTCGCTGGGTTGAAAGCCGCCTTAAGGAAATCG
>JAJZJF010000067.1 GCA_021810245.1 bacterium | reverse complement strand
ACGCTCGGCGGCAGGGTTCCGCGCAAATCCTTTCCCACGCTAATCGACAGCGACTTGGGAAAAGCCAAGGCCATCTTCGCGTCTCCCCCCATCGTTCCGTTGGGGAAAAGATGAAACTCGTCTCCGACAAAAAGAAGATTTTCTTCCGACACAGGAAATCCTTTTTCCCGCATCGCCGAATAAATCAGGGCCGCTCCCGTCCCCTTGTCGAATTTATTGAAGTAGACAAAATCTCCGCCATGAATGACGGGAAAAAGAAGGCCGCGGCTCTTAAGATTTTTATCCAAGAGTTCGGCAAAGGGAGTTGAACGCGGGTCCCCGTGACGATTAAAGCGCACCAACATTTGAGACGGCAGATCGCGGCTGATATTGACTTCCTCGGGAGAAATCTTTAACTCGGTTAAGGCCTCATCAATGATGGAAGAGATCTTTTCTTTTTCATCTTCGCTCCAGTCCCGGTCCAAATAGCGAACTGGCTTTCCATTTTTAAACGCGATAAATTCGCTCCCTGCCCCGCCGACGAAAAAGAGATGGTCCCGCAGAGATTCCGGAATTTGGCTAATCAAGGGCTCGATGGTATTGGCGAAATTGGCGCTTGCGGGCTGGCGATCAAAAGTGCGGCTGGTGATAATCGCGATAGGCCAACCCCTTTTAAGGAGGGTCTTAATTCCCTCAACCAAATTTTTCGCGGGCGGAAGGCTAATTCCTTGTTCATTGACCTCGGTAAGAGTCTTGTCGTAATCGAAAAAAACGGCGGAAGGCGGGCGCTGACGCAGTTCCGATAAAATTTTTTCGGCATCCAAGGGCGCCGGGATTTCGCCCGTTGCCGAGCTTTGAATCTGTTTGGGAGCAGATGGCGAAAGGCGCGGCAAAGAATTTAAAGGGGTTTCCTCGGAAAGCGAAATCAAATCAGAAGCGCTCTCTTTGACCTGACGACCGGAGACGATATTCCAGATTCTTCGCCCAACGGAAAAAGCGGAAAACCCGGAAGAATGATCCGCCAGTTTTTTAACTTCTGATGAGACGCCTTTTTGGGTCTTAAAAAGAGTTTTAGACAAAAAAGAGAGACGAGCTTGGGACGCGGCAACAGGCTTAGCGGCGCTTAAAGGAATTTGGGCCGGCGCGGGAGCCTCTGGTAAATAAGAGGAACGCGAAGTTTCTGGCTGAAGAGCGGATTCTTGGATGGGCGCGGGAAAACCTAAAGTCGCGGAATTTTGATCGAGAGGAAAAGAAGAGAGGGAAGCGCCCATCACGGGCGCGGGGTTAACAATGTTTGGTTCAACAGGGCGTTCGGCGGCCCACACACCGGATGAAAGGCTCCAGGACAACAGAATCGAGAGAACAGCGGCGTGGCGAGTTTTCAATCGAGTCCCTCCAAAAAAAGATTGATCTATTGTAGCAACGCAAATCCAAAATTACTTGGGCCTAAGGACCTAGAAGAATTCCGGCAAAAGGCCCAGAGCCTTTCTGGGACCAAAGACCCTTATAAAAAGAGCTCGACAAAGCCATAATAAATCTATGGGCGCATTGAAACCGTCTCTTATCCTCTCTTTCCTGTTGCCATTGGGGCCTTTGGCGCATTCATCTTTTGCGGCAAACCTAGGGCCATCGCATTTTTTGTCTCACCCGTCTCTTCAAATTCCAGCGCTTGCCAGTCTCGATATAAAAAATCCGGCTTTAGATTCATCCTCTCCATTGGAAAACATTCTTCCATCCCAAGATGAGACTCTTGAGAAAATGGCGGGACTCAAATTGCTCAAAGACTCAAAAACTCAAGAAGCGCGGCTTAAAGAGGTGATTGCTTTGGCCCGGACGACCCCCACGGGGCGAAAGATTCTAAAGAAAATGAAGGAGCTCTCCAGCCAAACTGGAAATTACCCCGTCGTTTTTTCCTCGCTAGGGAAAAATCTCGGGCAGTATGATTATACCTCCCAAACCCTCGAACTCAACCGCCAGTTTCTCAATGAGGATACAAGACTGTCTGTCTCAACTCTGATTCATGAAATGACTCATATCCTCCAACATTCCAAAAACATTCCAGCGGAATCGCTCGAAATGGAACTTGAGGCATACTTGGTTCATATAAAAACCCTCAGAGAACTTCGAATGCCAGTCAAGAATTGGGAGCCTTTCTCGCAACAGGCCTTTAAGCTCATTAAAAGCGATCCCTCACGATATATTGATTGGATGGCAGAACAACATCCGGGAAAGTTTCTCTTAAAAAACGGCAATGCCGAAGAACTCGCGGAACTTCAAGAACAAGAATTTGAACGCCAAGAGAAACTCATCAATAATCTTAATTCGAGAATAAAAATAAATCCGAAAAACATCGCTCTCAAAAAAAAGAAAAAACGCGCGCAGATTATCCTCTCCTGGATTGAAAGAGACATTGCTTTACTGCGTTCTCCCAAGGCTTTGGCCCGCTACCGCCGGTTTTCAAAGCGCGTCCATTCGCTCTTGAAGCGCTTAAGCGATAGGCTATAATCTCTAAGTCTATGGCTTTATCCTTGGGAACGCTTAAACTTTCATCTTCCGTCATTCAATCTCCCATGGCGGCCTGCACCGATCTCCCCTTTCGTTTGATCGCGCGGGAAAAGGGTCTGGGATTTTCTTTTCTTGAAATGGTCTCAGCCCAAGCCCTGGTCCGGGATAACGCCAAAACAAAATCCCTCCTTCAAAGCTCTCCGGAAGATCGCCCTCTGGGAGCGCAGCTTTTAGGCTGCGACCCGGAGATTATGGCGGAAGCGGCGCGCATCATTGAGGATATGAATTTCAACCTTCTGGATTTAAATCTCGGATGCCCGGTCAGAAAGGTAGTCTCTAACGGAGAAGGCGCGGCCCTCTTAAAAGAACCCCAAAAAGCCGAAGCCGTTTTTAAGGCCGTTCGCGCTGCGGTCAAAAAAATTCCGCTGACCGTCAAAATGCGCGCGGGTTTTGAAAATCCCAGCGGAGAAGAAGCGGCCGCCATCGCCCAAAGGGCCGAGGCCTGCGGTTTTGACGCCATCACCGTTCACGGAAGAACTCAAAAGCAAGGCTATTCCGGAACCGCCGATTACGCGGCTATCGGAAAAGTCAAAAAGGCGGTTAAAATCCCGGTCATAGGAAATGGGGATGTGATTGACGAAAAAGCGGCCAAGAATATCCGCTCAATTAGCCAATGCGACGGAATCATGATCGGACGAGCCGGACTGGGAAACCCTTGGATATACCGCAACCTCGATGCGGCGATCAAAAACGACGATTCAGGAATTTACATTCCTTCCATCAAGGAAAGAAGAGAAACCCTCATTAAGCATTTAAGCCTTGAACGCTCTCTTTTAGGCGAGCGCCAAGCCGCGCTCAATTGCCGCCGCATCGTCGTTTGGTATACTGCGGGACTGCCCAATTCAAAAGCCCTGCGCGCAGATGTTTGCCGCACAAGCGACATGGATCAAATTATTTCAATGGTCGGCGATTTTTTTAGCGCGCTTCCTTTAGACTCGCCGCCGCCTCAAGCGCCGCTGTTACTAGCGGAATAACCTAAATAAAGAACGCCAAAAAGGCGTTTAGGCGCCGGGTTAAGGACATCAAAAGGCCGGAGTATTCAACCGCCTTAGGATAAGGCGTCATCTTACGAACCGTTTCGCTGGCCGAAATCGGGATAGTAAAGTAAAAAGTCGCGCCCAGGCCCGGCCAACTCTCGGCCCAAATGCGTCCGCCATGGAGTTCGACCATCATCTTAGACAAGCTCAGACCCAGCCCCGTTCCCTGCCCGGCATCGGTATGACTGGCCTGCACAAAGGGCTTAAAAATTTTTTCCAACTCGTCTTGCGGAATTCCCTTGCCCGTGTCTTTCACTTTAAAGACAATAGTCCCTTCATGTTCAAAGCGGCCCATATCGGCCGAGACCGTCACCGTTCCGCGCGGAGGGGTGAATTTGACGGCATTGGAAATGAGATTAGTCAAAACCTGAACCACCCTCTGAGAATCGGCTTCGATTCGAGGAAGAGGAATCGGGCAATCGCGATTTAAACGCACGCCATGGGCCAAGGCAAAAGACTGAAGCCCTAAGACCGCTTCTCCAATTAAATTTCGGACATCGCACAATTGCCAATTAATCTTGATTCCGCTGTGGGAGGCCTTGGAATAATCCATGACATCATCCACAAGATTTTCAAGGCGCCCAGCGCTGCGAATGGCCAAATCCAGCATCTGCCTTTCCTGCGGACTGAGGCGGCTTTTTGCCTGCTCATTAAGGAGCTGGAGCCCCAGACGAAGGGAAGTGACCGGCGCGCGAAGCTCGTGGGTGAGGCAGGCCGGATCAAGAGCTTGGGTCTTTCTGTCCATGCCCTTAGGGTAGCTAATTGGTGTTACAAGCTTATTGCGGCTTTGAGCGAACCATCAGAGACCAAACGCCGCCTTGGACAATCTCGGAATGTTGGTTGGAGAGCTCGGCATTTAAAAGGACAAAACCCTGGGACGGGCCTACGCGCTTCAGCTTGAAAACTTCCATCTTCAACGAAACGGCGTCTCCAATAAAAATCGGTTTTTTAAATTTCCATTCGCCACCGGTAAAAGCGATGATGGTCTCTCGAATAATGCCGGTGTCATGCAAAAGGCCGCTGGCAACCGAAAGGCCTAAAAGCCCGTGCGCGATTTTCTTTCCAAAGGGGCTTTTTCGAGCGAAAGCCTCGTCAAAATGGAGGGGATTCATGTCTCCCGAAACGCGGCCGTAGTCCTCGATCATTTTTTCGGTCACCGTTCTCGGAGCGGGGCTGATAAAAACCTGCCCGATAGCAAAGTCCTCAAAATAAAGGCTTTTCATGTTTCCCACTTCTATAGGATATCTCAATTTCGGCGGCGCTGACAAATCCGATCCGCGTAAATGAGGCGATTTACGCCGCCTCGAAATGAAGGATATCGGAGAGTTTGCCTTGGCGATTTTCCGCGAAAACAGGTTTGACTCGAACGCCGATAGCGGGCGGCCAGTCAGGATCGATTTTGAGAAAATGTTGAAACTGGGTCGAAGCTCCATCCAAAAGGATAAACGCGTATCCATAGGGAACCGGCTTTTTCTCTCCAGTTTCCGGATCGATAAACGGAAAGCGTAAAATCGTAAAGGCCGACAAGGTCCCCATGGGTCCGACCTCGACCCATTCCTCCATTGTTTTAAAGCAAGGTCCGCAAATTTTGCGCGGCGGAACATAGACCTTTCGGCAAGATGGACAGCGCAGCCCCCAAAATTTCTTATGATCTCGAAGCTCGGCAAAAAAACGGCTTCCCTCCATCCCAACGGAATACTGAAACGGCTGAAAGGCATCGCCGCTCTCTATAAATATGAAATCGGATCGTTTAAGACGGTTTTTCTGAACCATAGATTAAAATGTCAGACCAGAAACATCCTCCAAAACCCGTTGACAAAGCCTTTTTGACTCCCTGGGCTTGCCGCTCGCCCGCGCGCCCCATGATTTGATGCGCGCATTCAGCGGCGCGAATAAGCCCGGTCGCCCCAATAGGGTTAGTCGACAAAACTCCGCCGGAGAGGTTAATCGGAAGAGCTCCTCCCGCGTCGGTAACGCCATCCCAAATTAATTTCGCCCCTTCGCCGGGTTTAGCCAAGCCCAAGGCCTCAATCCAGGACAAATTAGCGAAGGAATAGGGAGTGTAGAGTTCCATTAAGTTGATTTCTTTTAAGGGCTCTTTTATTCCGAGTTTCGCGTAAAGCTCTTGAGAGGCCAAGGCGAGGGATTTGAGCGGATACCAATCGACATCGCCTAGATAAGCGTAGGGATGGCGGTTTGCCGCCCCTGAAATCCAAGCGGGCTTGGGACAAATTTTTTCGGCGTAGTCCTCATTGGCGAAGATGACCGCGCAAGCGCCGTCAGTGCGAGGACAAATGTCCAAGGCCTTGATCGGGTCAGACAATAGAGGGGCGCGCAAGACTTCCTCAATGGTCACTTCTCTTCTTAAATGCGCGTGGGGATTTTTAACGGCATGCTTGCGGTCCCGGATGACCGCTCGCGCCGCGTCTTTTTCGGTAACGCCAAATTTCTTCATATAAGCCGAGGCCTCAACCGCTAGGCCCGAAATCGCTCCGGCAAAAACCAGGCGATCCCAAACCGGATCAAAAGCGGTCGTAATCGCCCCGGTAGTATCTGATTCGGAATTTTTTTCCCAGCCGATGACCAGAAGCTTATTAAAAAGCCCCGAGGCGGTTAAATGATACCCTCCAATCGCCAGCGTGCTTCCGGTGGTGCCGCCGGTGGTGAGTTTGATCGTGGGTTTTAAAATGCCGCCATTTCCGGAAATCGACCACAGCTCAACTCCATTAATTCCTTCAAAATGGTCCATATTCCCGATGACGACCCCGTCAATATCCTCGATCGTCAACTCCGCATCCGCCAACGCTCGGGAAACCGCTTCATGAATCAATTCAATCCCAGTCACGTCAAAACGGTTTCCGTTGTGATCGGTCTGTCCGCAGCCGACAATCGCTGTTCTTTTCATCAGTTTTCCAAAACCCATACCGAATGAGATTGCCCGCAAAGTCCGTATTGTCCATGGGCCACGGCCCGTTTGGCGTTTGAGATTTGATTTGAAGCCTGGCCGCGAAGCTGTAAAGACGCCTCGATCATCCGCACTAGACCAGAGACAATCCAGGCATGGGCCGACAAACATCCGCCGGAGAGATTGACGCGACTTAAATTGCGGTAATTGAGTTCTTCAAGCCACAAAAGCTCCTGATAGGAAAATTGTTCAGAAAGTTCCACCAAGTCAATCTGGGCTGTCGGGTTATCAATTCCGGCCATTTGATAGGCCTGATGAGCCGCCAATCTTAAGGCTTTAGATTCAGCGAGGTTCCGTTCCCCCAAGGGAGCGTCGGCGCACACACCTACCCCCCGAACCCAAATGGGGCGCTCGCTCTTTTTTTGAGCAAAGCTTTTGCTGGCGAGAATAATCGCGGCGGCCCCATCGGAAGAAGGACAAACATCGGTCTCTTTAAGCGGAGAGGCTAAAAGCGGGGAACGCAGAGCCTCGTCAATGCTTAAGGGTTTGCGAAGATGCGCCTTGGGATTTTTGGCTCCGTTGGCTCGGTTTTTAACGATCACATTTCCGCATTCGATATTGCCGATGTTTTTTTCTCTTAAGAAAACCCGCGCCTGAAGAGCGGCGGCGGAGACCCAATCAAGCCCCAAAAGCCTCTCGGTCAAGGGATCAAAAAAGGCGTTGGTCAACAACCTTAAATCTCCTTCCGAGGATTTGGAATGAGCGACCACCAAGGTGGTGTCGTAGTTTCCCGATAAAATGCGGCTAAGCCCGTAAAACGCGGCAAAGGTTCCGTCCCCTTCAACAGTTGAAATGCTTTTCCCGCCGCCAAAAGCCGCGCCGCAGGCGTCTCCAATGGCCATGCTGGAAATAGTTCTCCCATCGAAAAAATCGTTGGAAGCGGTGACGATATTGTCGATATTGGCAATCGACAGTCTCGCATCCGACAAAGCCGCCGCCGTCGCCTCATAAACCAGATCGGCATAGGTTTGGTCTTTCCGATTAGGGCTAAACGCGGTTTGACCGACCCCAATGATCGCGACCGGTTCCATTTAACTGACCACCTTAAAATAAGCGATATCTAAAATCGAGCCAGTTCTTTTCTCGGCAAACACCGGGAGGACCTTGACCCCGATTTTAAGGCTTTGCAAATTAGTCTCCCCCAGCATATGGAGAAAAGAAGTGTCGGAACCTTCCAAGCGGATAAGACCAAATAGGGGTTTCAAAACGCGATGAGCCGGACTTGGATAAGAAGCCTGAGAAAAACTAACCAAGGTTCCAGACGGCCCGACCTCCAGCCATTCCGAACATTCGACAAAGCAAGTTCCGCAAGTTTTTTTCGGAGGCACGTAGACTTTCCGACATTTAAGACAGCGGCTTCCCAAAATTTTTTGTTCGTCGCGCAAAGCTTTAAAGAAACGGCTCAAGGCTTCTCCGGCCGACCAAGTATAAGGAACTTTGATTCGACTGGGATGAGTCAGGATTTCGTTCATATAATTACCTAAGGCGCGCCTCTTTAAGAATTTCCCGCGCAATAATTAATTGCTGAATCTGCGAAGTTCCGCCGCCGATTCCAATGAGAACCGCGTCTCTAAAATAGCGCTCAACCGGAAATTCCTTGGTAAAGCCGTAGCCGCCTAAAATTTGGACCGCCGCCTGGGTCGCTCGCGACACCATCTGCGCTCCGAAAAGTTTAGCAAAAGAGGCGTATTTAGAGACCTCAAGCCCTTGATCCAATCTCCAGGCGGCCTGATAGGTCAAAAGGCGAGCAGCCTCGATTTCAGTCGCCATCTGAGCCAACATCTCTTGAATCATTTCAAAGCCGGAAATCGATTGCCCAAATTGCCGCCGCGCCAGAGCATAGCGAGAAGCGTAATCAAAGGCCGCTTGAGCGATTCCAACCGGCATTCCGGAAAAAACCGCGCGCTCCATATCAAGACCATTCAACATATAAGACAGACCCTTCCCCTCTTCTCCCGCCAAATTTTCCTTGGGCGCTCGGCAATCCTGAAACACTAATTCCGACAAAGGAGAACCCCGTGTTCCTAATTTGGGTATGTCTTTTGAGACCGAAAACCCTGGAAAGCCCTTTTCGATGATAAACGCGCTCAGGCGAGTTTTTCCGCTTCCGCGGCGAACCCGCGCCAAAAGAAAAATTACGTCGGCGACAGAGCCGTTGGTGATAAAAATTTTAGTTCCATTGAGGATATACTCATTTCCCTTGAGGACCGCGGTCGTTTGAAGCGAAGCGGCATCGGAACCGGAACCAGGCTCGGTCAAGGCAAAAGCCCCGATCCATTCTCCGGAGCACAGTTTCGGCAGATATTTTTTTCTCTGCTCGTCGCTTGAGGCAGAATAGAGATTATGCGCGCAGAGAAAAGAATGCGCGCCATAAGAGAGAGTTAGGCCGGCCGAAGCGTAAGACAACTCCTCCATCACGATCGCCGAAGCCAAAAAACCCGCTTCTATCCCGCCGTATTCCTTGGGAATCGCGACCCCTAAAAGGCCAAGCCTTCCCATTTCCAGCCACAAATCCTTGGGGACCGCTTTAGATTCTTCAATCTCAGAAGCCCTGGGCAGAACAGTTTTCCGCGCGAAATCTCGAGCGGTTTCTTGAACCAGCTTTTGTTCTTCGCTTAGGTTTAAATCCACAACTCCCCCTCACTCATTGTAGTATATGTCTATGAAAGGCCCGCAATATCCGCTTAACGCCCTGGCGATTTTCTTAACCGCCTTTGCCGCGTATCTCTATTGCGCCTATCCGGCCATCGCCCCTAGAGACGGCTGCGATCTTCTTAAAAGTGCTTTGACTCTCTATCCCGCCCATCCGCCGGGATATCCCCTCTACGCTCTGACAGGACATCTTTTCTCTTTGATTTTCCCTTTCGGGAATTTCGCCTATCGGCTCAATATCCTCTCCGCGCTTTGGGGCGCGGGGGCAGGCGCGCTATTTTATCTTTGGGCGCGCTTGAGCATCGATGATCTCGCCGCCGCTCTAGTGAGTCTCGCCTTTATCTTTAGCCGCTCTTTATGGAAATTTAGTTTATTGCCTGAGATGTATTCCGCCCAAGCCTTTTTCCTAGCTCTACTTCTTTATTTATCTTGGGGAAACCCCCAAAACAGACCTCAACGCCTCATGCTTTCGGCTTTGCTTGCGGGAATTGGAATCGTCAACCATCAAAGCCTTATTTTCTCCCTGTCTGCCTTCGCTTATCTGTGGCTCAAGAGCCCTCTCCCAATGGAAAACCAAAGCCGAGTTTTTAGATGGGCCGGAATTTTCTTTTTTTTCGGACTCAGCCTTTACCTGTACATGCCTATCGAACTCAAATCAGTCCCCATCGCCCTCAACGCGATTTTGCGCGCGCAATATGGAACCCTTGAACTTTTCTCAGGTCTCTCCCGCCCATTAAGCCCACATTTAATTTTTGAACAATCCCTTTATTTCGCAAAAGAGATGTGGGTTTCTTCTTCTCCCGCTTTAATTTTGGCGTCTCTCTCCAGCTATTGGTTTTTCAGAA